>JAZUPX010000152.1:0-3724 GCA_045605405.1 Clostridia bacterium | reverse complement strand
GCCTGCACGCACTTCTCCGCCCAGAACCGTTACGGGGAACTGTGCCTTGTTTCTGTAATTATAGCAGGGGTTACTTCCCGTGACAGAGTCTATCTTCGCCTCGGAAAATCCGCCGATTCTTACAAGGGAGTCAAGGACCTTGTTCTTTTTGTACTCAAGCTGATGGCTGTACTCAACACTCTGCATACTGCAGCCGCCGCACTTTTGGAAAACCTCGCAACGAGGCTCGGTGCGGAGCGGTGACGGCTCGATTATTTCCAAAAGCTTTCCGTAGCCGTAATTTTTCTTTTCTTTTATTATAAGGATTTTTGCAATATCGCCCTTGACTGCACCGGGAACGAAAACCGTAAAACCGTCAGGCTTGGCAATTCCTTCGCCATCGGAGCCGAATGCAATAATCTCTGTTATGTGTTCTGTATTTTTGTACATTTGCCCTGCTTCCTTTCGGGAGTAAATATTCTGTATGAAAGGGGATGAATCTCCATTGATAAATTATGCCCGTCGGTAATTTTCTCTCTGCTCAATGTATCGGAAAGAGAGGTGATTCCCCACGGAGATAAATTAAGGTTTATATGTTGAATGTCATTGTTTGCATTAACGATAATGATAATCTCGCTGCCGTCTTGTTTTTTGCCGAAAGCATCCTTTTCGTTTTCAAAATTTCGCATAAAGGCGAAAACTCCGCCCTCCGCAAATATAGTTGTACAGGAGCCTGTGCGGAGAGAGGGGGTGTTATTTCTCAATTTTGTAAAAAGTTTGAGCTGTCTCATTATCTCGCTTTCCCCGTGTTCCCAATCCATTGGTGAACGGTTAAACGGGTCGGCAAATCCAGTCATTTCCACTTCATCCCCATAGTACACGGTAGGTGCACCGGGGAGAGTCATCTGCAGGCATATTGCGAGGACCATCCGCCTTTTTGCCAGGTTCAGCTTATCCTCGGATACAACATAATCGTGTTGCTCCTGCCTTGAAAGAGTGCGGAAATCGGGAGCATCGGCAAGCACCGTAAGTGCCCTCGGTACATCATGGGAAGAAAGAAGATTCATTGCCGTGTAAAGAGATTCTTTCGGGTAATTCTCAAAAAGAGAATGTATCTTTCCGGAAAACGCTTTTGCATCTCCCGTTGTAAGATAGGAAAGTACCCCGTCACGGAAAACGTAGTTCATAACGCTGTCAAGCTCGTCACCCATCAGAAAGTTTCTCTGCTCACCATAGCTTACTTTGTTGGAAGCATCCTCCCATACCTCACCAATCAAAAGTGAGTCGGGATTTTTCTCTTTAAGAGATTTTCTGAGGATTTTGATAAACTTATCGGGAAGCTCGTCTGCCACATCAAGACGGAAGCCCGAAGCTCCTCGGCGAAGCCATTTCTTTATAACACTGTCTTTACCCTCGGCAATATATTCTGTAAAATTCTTATCCAGCTCATTAACATTGGGAAGTGTGTCAAATCCCCACCATGATTCATATTTGTCGGGGTATGAGGTAAAGGTATACCAACTGTAAAAAGGAGATTCCTTACTTTGGTATGCACCGATACTGTCGTAGTGACCGTGTTTATTGAAATATCTGCTGTCGGCACCAGTATGGCTGAAAACTCCGTCAAGAATAATGCGGATCCCCTGTCTTTTTGCTTCTTTGGAAAGCTCCTCAAAATCCTTTACGCTGCCCAAAAGCTCGTCAGGGGTTTCGTAATCACCCGTGTCGTAGCGGTGGTTTGAAAAAGCCTTGGAAATGGGGTTTAAGTATATTGCCGTAATCCCCAAATCTTTAAGATAGGGGAGTTTCTTTTTAATACCGTCAAAATTACCGCCGAAAAAGTCATTGGAAAGATACTCTCCTCCAAACTGGTCGGGACGGTAAAAAGGCTCGTCACTCCATTTTCTTTCTATTCCGTGGAATGGAGTTTCTTTTCCCCTGTAAAATCTGTCAGGGAAAATCTGGTATACAACTGCATTTTTCATCCAGTCAGGTGTTTTAAAGTCCTTGTTGTAGACTGTTATCTGATATTTGCTGTCAGGTATAGAAGTGTATTCTTCACCCAAACCACCCGTATGCACGGAATTGTTTCCGTAATAGAGCGTGCATCCGTCGGCACATACCATAAAGTAATAAAACAGAAGTCTTCCCTCGGAGGGGGTTTCTATCCTGCATTCGTAGATTCTGTTTCCGTTTGTTTCAAAGGCATATGCCATCTCCGTTTCGACATTATCGATAATGCAACAAACCCTTTCAGGAAAGGAAAAAGACTCCACGCAAAGCCTTAATATGATTTCTGTATCAGTAGGGCAGGCACCGAAAGGAGTGCGGTAAAAAAGCTTGCCCGAATTATGTTCTATACGCAATGTATACCACCTCAATAATATATTATATCCTATTTCATTGAAAAGGGCAATAAATTTCTTGTAAAAGCTTCTTATTTAATGTATAATAAGATAGATATATAATAATTTGGAGGAAATCCCATGTCATCAGAAAGACTTCTTTTGACTATACCGACGTTTTTCGGTACGGAAGCAACCCTTGCTCACGAGGTACGCTCCTTAGGATACGAAACCACGGAGGTTACAGACGGCAGAGTAACTTTTGAGGGTGATTTTGAGGCTATTGCCCTTGCCAATGTAAATGTCCGCTCAGGACAGCGTGTGCTTATAAAAATGGCTCAGTTTAAGGCAACCACCTTTGAGGAGCTTTTTCAGGGTGTGTACAATATAGAGTGGGAAAATTTCATACAGCAGGACTGTGCGTTTCCCGTAAAGGGAACGTCACTTAAAAGTCAGCTTTCAAGCGTGCCTGCCTGCACAAGTATAGTGAAAAAGGCGGCTGTAAAAAGACTCTCGGCAAAGTACAAAATTGAGCAGTTTGAGGAAACAGGACCTATGATGCGTATTCAGTTTTCCCTGATGCGTGATATTGCAACAATATACCTTGACACCACAGGAGAACCTCTTTATAAAAGAGGGTACAGAGTGCAGGGTGTAGTTGCCCCTATGCGTGAAACTCTGGCATTCTCTATTATAGACATTACCCGTTGGCGCGGGGACAGACCTTTCATTGACCCGTTTTGCGGAAGCGGAACAATCCCAATCGAAGCAGCGCTTTATGCAAAAAAGATTGCCCCCGGTCTTAACAGAAGCTTTGTCAGTGAAAAGTGGCGTGTAATGGGAAAAGGGCTTTATGATGATGTTCGTGAGGAAGCATGTTCCATTATCGATAATGCACTCGAACCGACGATATTTGCTTCTGACATTGATAAAGATGCAGTCAGGCTTGCAATGGAAAATGCCAAAAAAGCAGGTGTTGATAAATATATACGCTTTTCTGTATGTGATGCGGCAAAGGTACCTCTTTTTGAGGAAAAGGGAGTACTTGTTTCCAACCCTCCTTACGGAGAAAGGCTTATGGATAACACAAGCTGTGAAAGTCTTTACAGAAAAATCGGTAAGCATTTTTCGGAGCGTACCAATATCGGCAAGTATATCCTTACGTCCCACGAGGGGTTTGAGGAATGCTATGGCAGACCTGCCGATAAAAAGAGGAAGCTCTACAACGGAATGCTGAAATGTTACCTCTATCAGTATTTTAAGTGATTTTTTCGCATACCTTGTACAGAGGTGAGCGAAATGAAAGAAAAAACAAAAAAATACCTTATCATGCTTGCATACAGAACTGCATTTGCAATAGGTATTTTCATAATTTTATTTGTAATCGGACTTTTTGCGTC
>JAZUPX010000151.1:0-10902 GCA_045605405.1 Clostridia bacterium | reverse complement strand
AATATATTATAACTTATATGGAGTCGAATTTCAACACTTTTAAACTCAAAATTTTAAAAATTTAAAAAAATTGTTGACAAAAAACCAAAGTTTATATATACTAAGCTGGTATCGTTGTGAAAATAGCCTCTATAAAGGGCTTTTATAAATTTAAGGAGGTGCATATAGATGCTCAGAACTTATCAGCCTAACGTAAGAAAGAGAAAAAAAGACCACGGATTCAGAAAGAGAATGAGTACCGCTAACGGAAGAAAGGTTCTCAGAAGACGCCGTCAGAGAGGCAGACGTGTGCTTTCTGCATAATAGTGCAGAAGCACACGCACTGTGTGTTTTAAAATGAAGATTATTTCAATTAAAGAAAACAGTGATTTTAAAAGAGTTTATTACAGAGGAAAATCTGTGGTAAAAAAAAGATTGGTCGTTTATTACAGAAAAAATAAATATGACTTTAACCGACTGGGATTGACTGTATCTCCAAAAATAGGGTGTGCAGTTGTAAGAAACAGGACAAGACGACTTATAAAAGAGAATTACAGAAACTTACAGGGTTTAAAAGAGGGATATGACATTGTAATCGTTGCAAGGGGAAGTATTGTAAATTCTTCTTACGGCGAAATCGGAAAGGAATTAGTAAAGGCATTTAATGAATGCTCTTTATTTGAATAAAGTGATTAGAAAGCTTTTTATATTACTTATAAAATTTTATCAAAAAAATATATCTCCCATTAAAAGACCTTGTTGCCGCTTTACACCGACTTGCTCAATGTATGCCTTGGAAGCATTTGAGAAACACGGTGCATTAAAGGGGCTTTATTTGTCTATAAAAAGAATTTTAAGGTGCAATCCTTTCAGTAAGGGAGGATATGACCCTGTCCCTTATTACGGTAATGAAAAAGGAGAAAAATAATGTACTTTTTAGCAGGACCTTTGGCTTTTTTGATAAGGCCTATTTATAACCTTACCCAAAGCTACGGAATGACTCTTATCATAGCTACAATAATTATTAAAATATTGACTATTCCTCTTACACTCAAAAGCCAGAAAAATATGGCTAAAACTCAGCTTATTCAGCCTGAAATGAATAAATTGCAGGCTAAATATAAAAATGATAAAGACAAGCTTGCTATTGAAATGCAGAAGCTTTATAAAGAGTATGATGTAAACCCAATGGGCGGATGTCTTCCCCTCATTATACAGATGTTTATACTCTTTGGATTTATCGGTGTTATTTATCATCCCTTTGAACATATTTTAGGTTTGTCAGGTGAAGAAATAAAGACTCTTGCAGTAAAGCTTGGTATGCCCGGCAAAATAAATGAAATGTATCTCTGGGGTGCAAAAGGTATAAATGAGGCATTAAATGAAATTAAAGCAGGATTAACAAACATTAACTTTAATTTCTTTGGAATTGACCTTACAAAGGCTCCCATCAATGCTCCTAAGGAGTGGACAGTATGGATATTCCCGGCACTTGCAACAGCATCGACAGTTTTGTCAAGCTATATAACAAAAAAGCAGCAGCCTAAGACTCAGCCTGTATCAAATAGTAACGAACAAGTTCCCAACACAGGCGATACTATGCTTAAAATTATGCCTTTTATGACAGCCTTCTTTACTTATTCAATGCCTATCGGAATGTCACTTTACTGGACAGTATCTACTGTTGTACAGCTTATTCAGCAGTCAGTTATGAATAAGTTTGTAAATGAAAAAATGAAAATGCAGATAGAAGAAAAGCAGGATGCAATAAGAGAAAAAAAAGAACAAAGACACCATAAAAAACACTGAAAGGACCGGAAAAAATGATAATAGTTGAAAAAAGCGGCAAAACAATTGATGAAGCCGTAAATGAAGCTCTCGCAGAGCTTAATACCACAAGAGAAAATGTGGAAATAGAAGTAATAAATGAAGGTAAAAGAGGTATCCTCGGCTTAGGTGCTGAAGATGCAGTAGTAAGAGTAAAAATGGAGGTTACACCTCTTCAAAAAGCTGAAAAATATCTTAAAGATGTTATGGAAAGCTTCGGCATAGATGTACAGTTGAATGGCTCTTATGAGGACGAAAGTGTAAGAGTTGAAATTGTAGGTGACAGTGAAGAGGTTGGTAAGATAATCGGCAGAAGAGGTGATACTCTCGATGCTCTCCAGTACCTTACATCCCTTGTTGTAAATAAGGGTGAAGAAAACTACATCCGTGTTACCATTGATACAGAAAATTACAGAGGGAAGAGAGAGGAAACTCTCATAAAGCTTGCAAAGAGAACAGCAGGTATCGTTGCAAGAACAAGAAAGAGCATTACTCTTGAACCTATGAACCCTAATGAAAGAAGAATTATCCATTCAGCTCTTCAGGAATACAGAAATGTAACAACATATTCTACCGGTAAGGATCCTCACAGATGTATTGTTATTACAACAAAGAAAAAGGAATACGGTGACGATTACGTTTCTAAATACAGATATAACCGTAAAGAGAATGAGATAGCCGGAGTATAAAAAAATATTGAAAGAAAGAGGTGAAAGGTCTTTCTTGTAAGATTACTGTCTTATGAGAAGAATACTTTTGCCTCTTATTTTTTTGGAGTTGATAAAAATGACGGAAAACAGTACAATTTGTGCCCTTTCCACCCCACGCGGAAAGGGTGGTATTGCCGTAATAAGGGTAAGCGGTGAAAAAGCCCTTGAAATTACGGAAAAAATAGTAAAATCCAATAAAAAGATAACCGAGGCAGAGGGTTATACTATCGTTTACGGAAAGGCCTTTTCAAAAGAAAAGGAAATTGACGAAGTTCTTGTAAGTGTTTTCCGTGCACCCAATTCATTTACAGGTGAAAACGTGTGTGAAATAAGCTGTCACGGCTCCCCCGTCAGTGTTGAAAGAATAATAGATGCTCTTATAGAAAACGGTGCATCCATGGCACAAAAGGGTGAATTCACCAAAAGAGCATTCTTAAACGGAAAAATGAGTCTTACTCAGGCGGAAGCAGTTCACGATATTATAGAATCCAAGACGGACGAGGCACTTTATGCTGCAGTTAACCGACTTGACGGTGCTATCACAAAGCCAATTATAAAAATCCGTGAGGAGCTTCTTGATTTACTGGCGGCAATTCAGGTTTCAAGCGATTTTCCTGAGGAAGATATAGATACCTTTGCAGGTGGAGAACTTTCGGGAAAGCTTGAAAGAATAGAAAATGAACTTCTCGAACTTAAAAAAAGTGCAAGACGTGGAGAAGCATTAAACAGCGGAATTACCTGTGCCATCTGCGGTATTCCCAACACGGGAAAAAGCTCTCTTTTAAATGCCCTTATAGAGAAGAAAAAGGCGATTGTAACAGATATTGCAGGTACAACCCGTGATGTTGTTGAGGAATATGCCGATATTGACGGAATCCCCGTAAAATTCGGTGATACGGCAGGTATAAGAGAGAGTAATGACGTGGTTGAATCAATCGGTGTGGAACTTAGCTTCGATTACATTAAAAATGCAGACATTTGTATATTTGTAACAGAGTGCGGAAGAGAATTAACCGACGAGGAAAAGGATATTTTGGAAAAAATCTCGGGAAAAGACCATATTTTAGTTGCAAATAAGACCGATTTAGGCGAAAATGATAAAGAGGGATATATAGAAATCAGCGCCAAGGAGCAGGAAGGCATAGAAAAAGTAAAAAAAGCCGTGTCAGAAATAATCGGTACGGCAGAACATCCTGCGTTTATTGCCAATGAAAGACAGTTTGAAGCAGTTGTAAGAGCGGCTGAAAGCATAAGAAAGGCAAAGGAAACCATCGAGGACGGATTTTTCAGCGATTTCTGTGCCATTGATATTGAAAACGCAGTAGCATTTCTCGGAGAAGCTGAGGGAATCAGTATAAATCAGGAAACAGTAAACAGGATATTTGAGAAATTCTGTCTCGGAAAGTGAGTTATATTATGGACAATACATTTAATTTCGACATAGCCGTAGTCGGTGCAGGCCACGCAGGTTGCGAAGCGGCTCTTGCATCTGCAAGGCTCGGTATGAAAACAATAATTCTTACAATAAATCTTGATTCTATTGCGAATCTCCCCTGCAATCCATCAATTGGCGGTACTGCAAAGGGGCATCTTGTAAGGGAAATTGATGCTCTTGGCGGTGAAATGGGTAAGGTTGCAGATAAAACCAAGATTCAGACAAGGATGCTTAACCTCAGAAAAGGTCCTGCGGTACACTCTCTCCGTGCACAAACTGACAGAAGAGCCTATCAGATTGAGATGAAAAAGCGTCTTGAACAGCAGGAAAACCTCTATATCCGTCAGGCGGAGGTAAAAACCGTTGAAAAAGACGGTGACGGATTTGTCCTTACCATCCATACAGGTACAAAATTTTATGCAAAAGCCGTAATACTCTCCACAGGTACATATATGGAGGGTAAAATAATAATCGGTGAAACAAGTTACAGCGGAGGTCCTGACGGACTCTTCCCCTCTCTCGGCCTTAGTGAAAGCCTGCAAAAGCTTGGTGTGGAAATGATGCGCTTCAAAACGGGTACACCCACCCGTGTACACGCAAGAAGTGTTGATTTCTCCCGTCTTGAAAAGCAGGAGGGTGACGAGGAAATTGTTCCGTTCTCTTTTGAAACCACAGAAAAGGAAGAAAACAAGGTTTGCTGTTATCTAACCTATACAAACACAAAAACCCACGACATTATAAGGGAAAATCTTCACAGAAGCCCCCTTTTCAACGGTCTTATTGACGGTGTCGGTCCCCGTTATTGCCCGTCAATTGAGGATAAGGTGGTAAGGTTTGCCGACCGTGAACGTCATCAGGTATTTATTGAGCCTATGGGACTTACTACCGAGGAAATGTATCTTCAGGGAATGAGTACAAGCCTGCCCGAGGATGTTCAGCTTAATATGTTAAAGACTATGGATGGTCTTGAAAACGTAGAAATAATGAGAAGTGCCTACGCAATTGAGTACGATTGCTGTAATCCTCTGCAGCTTCGCCCCTCTCTTGAAATGCGTGAAATTCCTGGGCTCTACGGTGCAGGTCAATTTAACGGCACAAGCGGTTATGAAGAAGCTGCAGCACAGGGCCTTATGGCAGGAATAAATGCTGCAAGAAAGCTCAAGGGCTTAGACCCCGTTGTTTTTGACAGAAGCGAGGCATATATAGGCGTTTTGATTGATGATTTGGTAACAAAGGGTACAAATGAGCCTTATAGAATGCTTACATCAAGAGCAGAATACCGTCTACTTCTTCGTCAGGATAATGCAGATTTAAGATTGACCCCCACGGGATATGAAATAGGGCTTATTTCTGAGGAAAGATATAATAAATTCCTTGAAAAGAAAGCCAATATAGAAAAAGAAATAGAAAGAATTAACTCGGTAAATATATCTCCAAGTAAAGAAATTAATGAATATTTGGAAAATATTGGAAGTCAAACCCTTTCAACAGGCATAAAGCTTGCAGAACTTATCAGAAGACCGGAACTTTCGTACGAAGAGCTTGCTCCTTTTGATAAAGAACGTCCCGAATTGGAAAAAACTCATTGGCAGCAGGCAGAAATTGCAGTAAAATATGAGGGATATATCAAAAGGCAGTTCGAGCAGGTGGAAAGATTCAATAAAAACGAGAAAAAACTCATTCCTGAGGATATAGATTACTCAAAAGTATATGGTTTAAGGACGGAAGCAAGGCAAAAGCTTGAAAAAATGCGTCCCGAAAATATTGGAAGAGCAAGCAGAATCAGCGGAGTAAGTCCTGCTGATATAGGAGTTCTCCTTATATACCTTGCAGGAGAAAGGAGTTAAGTATGGATTTAATAAGAGAAGCAGAGAAATTAGGTTTAGAGGTATCAGAAAATGCAAACAAATTGTTTGCAAAATACAGCGAAATACTTATTTCATACAACGAGGTTATGAATTTAACTGCAATTACGGAGCCTGACGAAGTAAAAGAAAAGCACTTTTTGGATTCAATAACTCTGATTTTAAGTGGAAAGCTTGAAAACGGAATGAGCCTTATCGATATAGGTGCAGGAGCAGGTTTCCCCTCATTACCCGTTAAAATTGTAAGGGATGACTTAAATGTGACTATGCTTGATTCTCTTAATAAGCGAATAGGCTTTTTAAATGACGTAATAAATGAATTAAGCTTAAAAAACATAGAGGCAGTACATTTTCGTGCAGAAGATGCAGGAAAAGATAAGAATTTCAGGGAAAAATACGACATTGCAACGGCAAGAGCCGTAGCAGACCTTGCGGTGTTATCGGAATATGCCCTTCCCTTTGTTAAAGTAGGAGGTTATTTCGTAGCTCTTAAAGGAAATTCTCCAAAAGAGGAAACGGAAAAAGCAAAAAAATCCATAAGGGAAATGGGCGGAGAAATTGAAGAAATAAAAGAGGTAAGACTTCCCTCGAAAATTGTCCACAGCCTTGTAATTATAAGAAAGGTAATTCCAACGCCCGATAAATACCCCAGAAAAGCAGGAACACCTGTTAAAAAACCTATAATTTAAAGAAAGGACAAGTATTTTTTGAAAATGCTTGTCCTTTTTGTTGTAATAAGGCGATAAATTCTCCTTTCATACTCCTATTTATTGTGTTAAAATCATTATATAAACATTAAAAAGGGATGAATTAAATGAAAATAAGCCGGCAGAAGATAAAAAATATCAATGTTGAGGATATAAAACCAAACCCTTATCAGACAAGAAGAAATTATAATCATCTAAAACTGAGCAGTCTTGCTTCTTCCATAAAAGAAGTGGGAATTTTAACCCCTCTTTTATTAAGAACAACCACCTTAGGGTATGAAATAATATCAGGGAACAGAAGATTCCGTGCCGCCTTGATGGCAGGATTAAAAACAGTTCCGGCAATTGTTCTTGTTGCAGGTGACAGACAGTGCGCCCAGCTAAGCCTTATAGAAAATCTTCAAAGAGAAAATCTAACCCCTTTTGAAGAAGCTGAAACTTTTTACAATCTTTTGAGTTATCACGGAGTAAATAAAGATGATATTGTAAAAACTGCTGCCGTAAATGGCCTATACATTTCAGAAAAGCTGAAACTTCTCAAAATAATTCCCGAAGCAAGGTTTAAAATAGAAGAAAGCAGTACAGACGAGGAATCAGCAAAAGAATTAATAAAAATACACGATAAAGAAGAGCAATTAAAGGCGGCAGAGCTTTTGATAAAAGAAAAACTTTCGGCAGAGGATGTATCTCTTTTAGCAAAGCAAATTAATAAAAAAATGGCAAACGGCAAGAAAAAAATACGCTATTCAAATATTCCTCTTTGCAGAAACACGGTTAAAAAGACCGTAAATATACTTAAAGATAGCGGAGAAAAAGTGGAATTTACGCAAAGCGAGGATGAAAATTATATTGAATATACCCTCAAAGTGCGAAAACAGAGTGTTTTTTGAAAAATACTCTGTTTTTTTATAAAAAAATGTTTCACGTGAAACATTTTTGTGTTATAATACATAATAAACAGTAAAAATGAAGAAAAAGGAGGGATTTCCATGGGAAAAGTAATAGCAATTGCAAATCAGAAAGGCGGCGTTGGGAAAACTACTACAGCGGTAAATCTTGCTGCGTGTCTTGCTAAGGCAGGAAAAAAAGTTCTCCTTGTTGATATAGACCCTCAGGGAAATTCCACAAGCGGTTTAGGTATAGATAAAAGACGGTGCGAAAAAACCGTCTATGACTGCCTTATAAATGAAGAGAAAATGGAAAATGTTTCCATAAAAACAGAATACGAAAATCTTTCTGTATGCCCGTCAAACCTTGATTTGTCGGGGGCAGAGATTGAGCTTATAAGCGTAATGGGGCGTGAAAACCGTCTTAAAGAAAGCCTTGTGTCGGCGAGAGATATATTTGACTACATTCTTATAGATGCGCCGCCGTCGCTTGGACTTATTACAATAAACACACTTACTGCGGCAGACAGCGTGATAATTCCCGTTCAGTGTGAATTTTACGCGCTGGAGGGTGTAAGTCAGCTTATAGAAACCATAAAAAGAATAAAGAAAGCACTTAACCCCAATCTTTATATACAGGGAATTGTAATGACGATGTATGATGCCCGAACAAACCTTGCAATGCAGGTTGTGGACGAGGTTAAAAGATTTTTTCCCGGTAAGGTTTACAGGACTATCATTCCCAGAAATGTTCGTATTTCCGAAGCTCCCGGCTTTGGAAAGCCTGTCATATATTATGATGAGTCGTCAAAAGGTGCAGAAGCCTATACAGAGCTTGCTTTGGAGCTTATAGAAAGCGTTGACGCAGAAAACTTGGAGGAAAAAGAATGAAAAGAGTATTAGGACAGGGGCTTGACACTCTTTTTGGTGTTACAAGCCGTAATGAAAGCTCTTCTGAAACAGAAGGAACAAGCGAAGTAAGGATGATTAAAACCAGCCTTATTGAGCCAAGACGCGACCAGCCCAGAAAGAATTTTGACCGCGAACAGCTTCAGGCGTTGGCTAATTCCATTTCAGAGCATGGCGTAATACAGCCCATTATAGTGGTCGAGGGGCAGAACGGCTATTACAGTATAATAGCAGGCGAACGCAGATGGCGTGCAAGCAAGCTCGCAGGACTTACCGAGATTCCTGCCATTGTGAGGACATACGACGAACTTCAGATTGCGGAGGTTGCTCTTATAGAAAACCTGCAGAGAGAAGACCTCAATCCTATTGAAGAAGCTATGGGTTACAGAACTCTGATGGAAAAATTCTCTATGACTCAGGACAAAGTCAGCGAAAGAGTCGGAAAAAGCAGAAGTAATATTGCAAATATGTTAAGACTCCTCTCTCTTGAGGATGAAATAAAGGAGATGCTTGCTGAAAACAAGCTTTCTATGGGACACGCTCGTGCACTGTTATCTCTCCCTGAGGGAAAGGATAGAGTTCAGGCGGCAAAAAGAATAATTTCCGAGGGCCTTAATGTAAGACAAGCGGAAAGCTTAGGCAAGGAAATGCCTAAAAAGCCCGAAAAGCTTAAAAAAGGCAAGGAAAGCCTTTATCCCGATGTGGAAAGGACTCTTTCTCAAAAGTACGGAACAAAGGTGAAAATAAAGGGTAACCGCAAGGGAAAGGTTGAAATTGAATTTTATTCCGTTGCGGACTTAACAAGGCTTGTTGATTTACTTAGCTAAAATTAAAGGTTTATATATACGAAAGGAAGTTTTAAAATGTTGGATCTTAAACTTATCAGAGGCGAAACCGAAAAGGTGAAAGCAGCTCTCGGCAGAAGAAAGGAAAATGTGGATATAGATGCCATAATTGCCGTTGATGACAAGAGAAGAGCGCTTCTTTATGAGGTTGAGGGGCTCAAAGCAAAACAGAACGAGGTAACAAAGAAAATTCCTGCAATGAAAAAGGCGGGAGAAGACACCACGGCTGTTTTTGCTGAAATGAAAGAAATCTCCGAAAAAATAAAGGAATTTGATTCACAGGTAAGAGAGGTTGAGGAAGAGCTTAGCCGTATGATGCTTACTATCCCCAATATTCCCGATGCATCTGTTCCCGACGGTGATACAGACGAGGATAATATTGAGATAAGAAAGTTCGGAGAGCCCAAGGACTTTGGCTTTGAGCCTAAGGCACATTGGGATCTTGGTAAAGACCTTGGCGTACTTGACCCCGATACTGCTGCAAAGATTACAGGTACACGTTTTACTGTTTACAAGGATCTTGGCGCAAAGCTTGAGAGAGCCGTAATCAACTATTATCTCGATACACATACTGAGAAAAATGGCTATACAGAGGTATTTCCTCCTTTTATGGTGCATAGAAATTCTATGATAGGAACAGGTCAGCTCCCCAAGTTTGAGGAAGATGCGTTTAAAGTTGCAGGAACAGAGTATTTCCTCGTTCCCACAGCAGAAGTTCCCGTAACAAATATGTACCGTGAACAGATTCTTGACGGCAGTCAGCTTCCTATTAAGCACGTTGCATATACCGCGTGTTTCCGTGCAGAAGCAGGCAGTGCCGGCAGAGATACAAGAGGTCTTATCCGTCAGCATCAGTTCAACAAGGTAGAACTTGTTAAGTTTGCAAAGCCCGAAGAGTCCTATGAAGAGCTTGAGAAGCTTACAAGAGATGCGGAAAGCGTTCTGCAGGGCCTTGGTCTTCCTTACAGAGTTGTGCAGATTTGCATTGGTGACCTTGGCTTTACGGCTGCAAAGAAGTATGATATAGAGGTTTGGATGCCCTCTTACGGCAGATATGTAGAGATTTCTTCCTGCAGTAACTTTGAGGATTTCCAGTCAAGAAGAGCTAATATCAAGTACAAAGACGGTCAGGGAAGCAAGGCGCAATATGTTCATACTCTTAACGGCAGCGGTGTTGCAGTAGGAAGAACTGTTGCAGCAATCCTTGAAAACTATCAGAACGAAGACGGAAGTATTACAATTCCCGAAGTTCTTGTGCCTTATATGGGCGGTAAGACTGTTATCAAATAATTGAAAAAGAGAGGGAAATGAAAATGAATGCAATAAAGAAAATCAGTGCGTTAGTACTGGTAATTATGATGGCATTTTCTTTTTCAGCCTGCTCAGGAGAGAAAGAGCAGATAACGGATTTTACAAAAGAACAGACAGAGCTTGAAAAATATGTGGAAGAACACGGAGGAGAGTTTATCGACAGCTTTAAAGAGGGCTTTGAGACAAGCGGTCTGAAGTGCGAAGCTACGATTGAAGCAAACGGCAATATTCTTATTTTGAATGTTAGTATGGCGGAGCTTAACGACGTTCCCGAGGATGTAAAGAGCGTAATTCAAACTTCGCTGGATGAAAGTAAATCCTCCCTTGCCCCGTCTTTCGCTGAAATAAAAAAACAGGTTTCTTCTCTTGAAAGCGTAAAAATAAACTTTAATGAAACCGATGGCGACCCTATTGCAACAATAGAGGT
>JAZUPX010000150.1:0-10065 GCA_045605405.1 Clostridia bacterium | reverse complement strand
GAGGATAAAAAAGGCTCTGCCGTTGTTCCCATTGAAGAGGCACTCCTTATAAACTCCTCCAAGGTCAGAAGAGAAATTATAATGGATGTACTCAACGACAACCCCAAAGAATACGTGGAATTTCTCCAGAAAGCAGGCGACAACGAGGATACGGAGGTTGTTCATTATGCCGTTACTGCAATGGTTGAAATTTCCAAGGAAAACGACTACACTCTGCAGGAGTTTGAAAGAAGATATTCTGCCGAGCCTGACAATTTTCAGGTTCTCAGCGAATACTGTGAGTTTTTGTGGCAATGCCTTACTCAAGGGCTTATGCAGGGACAGGTTGAGGTAATGAACCGAAACCTGTATAATGAGCTTGTAAGAAAAAAGCTCTCCATAAAAGAGGATAAAGCAGATTATATCAGTCTTGCAAAAAATCTTCTGGAGCTTAAAAACTATACAGAAGCTGAAGAAGCCATTAAAAAAGCAGAAAGGCTTATCCCCGACAGTGAAGAAATCATTCTTCTTAAGTTAGAGTACTATTCCCAGTTGGGCAAGAGTGCGGATATTAAGAGGCTTCTTCAGGACACAGATAAAAAACGTATCTATCTGTCACAAAAAGCAAAGGAGGCCATTGCATTTTGGCAGAATTAAAAGAAAGATTTTTGAAATTCAGATATAAAGGCATCATCTGTATAACTTTAGTTTTTCTGCTTATTGCATTTATGCTGTTTTTAGAGAGAAGCGGAATTCAGGCAAATTACAGAAAAATGACCCTCCCGTTTCTTCCTGCAGAAGAAGTGATTACCAAGGACGAGGCCTATAAAAACCAGCCAAAAGATACTCTGGTGCTTATTAACTCTCAGGTTGAAAACAGTGTCAACGCATTTGAGGAGTTCAGGCAGGTTTTTGTTGATATGAAAATTGGCTATGACCTTGCAGACGTATCTTTTGAGAATGATTACGACTTTAATAAATATGAAGCAGTCGTTCTTGCAATTCAGGATATTACACCTATGGGGGAGAAAATCATTTCTCTGTGCGACTGGGTAAAGGACGGCGGAAGTGCTATGTTTGCCATGACTCTTGAAAAGAGTCCTTATACGGCAGTCATTGAGAGCAAGCTCGGCATTGCCGATGCTTCCTATTACAACACGGTGGTTGATTCAATCTATGTAGAAGAGGACTTTATGATAGGCGGAGGAAGAAGTTTTGTCATTACAGACCCATATGACTCAGGATGGGCTGTTCAGCTTGATATGACGGATGTCACTCTCCACGCCTATACAAACGACGAGAGAAAGCTTCCCCTCATATGGGAGAAAAAATACGGTGACGGAAAATTTGTGGTTGACAATATAGGCTATTACGACAAAGCAATGAGAGGCTTTTATGCCGCATCCTACAGCCTGCTGAATGATGTCTGTGCATATCCCGTAATTAACGGCTCTGTGTTCTACCTTGACGATTTTCCCTCACAGATACCCTCGGGAAGCAGTGAATATATTACCCGTGATTTCGGCACATCCATTCGTGACTTTTACGTAAATATATGGTGGCCCGATATGATGAATGTGGCGGATAAATACAAGCTCCGCTACACTGGACTTGCAATAGAGTGCTATGACGATAACGTTGACGGCACAACCCCTGCACTTCCCGACAAAGGGACCTTCCTCAATTTCGGGAATATGCTTTTAAGACAGGGCGGTGAAATAGGCTATCACGGTTACAATCACCAGCCGCTGTGCCTTGGAGACCACGATTACAAGGGGTATTTCGACTACAAAACCTGGGACAGCGCAGGTGCTATGAAAAAGGCTTTCAGCGAGCTTACCGATTTGTGTGATGAGCTTTTCCCCGATGTTGATATGCAGATTTATGTACCTCCGTCAAATATTTTTTCCGTTGACGGAAGAAAAATGCTGGCAAAGGAATTTCCGCAAATAAAGACGGTATCGGGAATATATTTCTATGACGGCAACTCACCGTATTCGTGGACACAGGAGTTTGATGTTGCCGATGACGGTATTGTCGAACAGCCCCGTGTAGTTTCGGGCTGCGAGCTTGCACCCTATATGGAGTTAGCCGTAATTTCCGAGCTTAACCTGCACTTTGCAAACAGTCACTTCACTCACCCCGACGATGCTTTAGACCCCGAAAGAGGTGCTGAACATGGATGGGAACACTTGCGGACACATTTCACTAAATACCTTGACTGGCTCTATACCTCTGCACCCACTCTCAGAAATTTCACGGGTTCGGAGATGTCCGCTGCGGTACAAAGATTCTGTGCTGTCACAGTTGACAGAAAAATAACAGATAAGAAAATGGTACTGAAGCTTGGTAATTTCTACGACGAAGCACAGCTTCTGGTACGTTTTAACGAGAAAAAGCCCGATAAAGTAAAGGGCGGTAATCTTACCCATATTACGGGGGATTTATATTTATTACACGCAAATAAGGATGCTGTAACGGTTACCTTTAAATAATTTTAGCGTGAAAGGAGGCGCGAAATGAGAATCTGTCTTGTTCTGGAGGGTTGCTATCCCTTTATCAACGGCGGTGTTTCCACGTGGATGCACCAATATATAAACGAAATGCCCCAGCACGAATTTGTGTTATGGGTTATCGGTGCAAAGTCCGAGGATAAAGATAAATTTGTATATGAGCTTCCCAAAAACGTGGCGGAGATTCATCAGGTTTTCCTTGATGATGCTTTGAAAGTCAAGGACAGCGGAATTTTAAACCATAGCTTTTCCAAGGACGAGAAAGAAGCTCTTCACCGCCTCGTTACTTCCAATAAGCCTGACTGGGATAAGCTGTTCCATATGTATCAGGTTAAGAAAATAAATCCCATGTCCTACCTCAAAAGTGAAGCATTCCTGAAAATTCTTACAAAAACCTGCGAGGAGGAGTTTCCTTACATCGCTTTTTCTGACGCTTTTCATTCGGTACGTTCAAGGCTTCTGCCCGTATTGTACCTTTTGGGAACAAATGTGCCAAAGGCGGACTGCTATCACGCAATTTCCACGGGCTACGGCGGTCTTTTGGCATCTTTGGGTGCATATATAAACAAAAAGCCGCTGCTACTTACAGAGCACGGAATATATACAAGAGAGCGTGAGGAGGAAATTATCCGTGCAAAGTGGGTTGCACGGGCATTCAAAAAGCATTGGATAGACTTTTTCTATATGCTTTCCGACCTTGTTTACAGCAGAGCGTTTCGTGTTACCTCTCTATTCACAAATGCCATGTACACACAGATTGACATGGGATGTTCTCCCGAGAAATGCCGTGTTATAGAAAACGGCATCAGCTACGAAAGGCTTTGCAACATTCCTCTTAAAAAGGAAGACGGGCTGGTGGACATCGGTGCAGTTGTCCGCTTTGCCCCCATAAAGGATATAAAGACAATGATATACGCCTTTTTTGAGCTTTGTGCAAGGATTGACTATGCAAGGCTTCATATAATGGGCGGTATAGACGATCAGGAATATGCAGACGAGTGTTTTGAGCTGATAAAACAGCTTGGAATTGAAGATAAAATAATAATCACGGGTAGAGTAAATATTATCGAATATTTTGAAAAGCTGGATTTCACCCTCCTTACCAGTATATCCGAGGGACAGCCACTTTCCGTCCTTGAGTCCTTTGCCGCAAAGCGGCCTGCCGTAACTACCGATGTAGGCTGCTGCCGTGAGCTTTTAGGCGGAAAGCCAGGCGATAAGCTTGGTACAGCAGGGCTGTGTGTTCCGCCCATGCAAAGGGAAAAGCTTGCCGATGCTATGGAAATTCTCTGCCAGTCACGGGCCCTGAGGCTCGAAATGGGTGAAATCGGACAAAAAAGGACATACGAACATTTCCGTTACAGCATTATGCTGAATAAGTACCTTGATTTGTACGAGGAGGTGGAAACACAGTGGCAGGCATAGGATTTGAACTTAAAAAGCTTTTCAGGAAAAAGGGCTTCCTTAATTCTGTAAAAGCATTCGGATACGCCACCGTCATTTGTACGGGACCTATGATTTTAGGGGTTATTCTGCTGTTGGGAATTATGTATTTATGCCATCTTTCCCACACTCTCCGCGAAACGAGAGAGCTTCTCGTATGTATGATTACATATACACTGCTTGCTTCCATTACCACGACCTCCTTTTTCTCAATGGTTATCACAAGATATACCGCTGATATGCTGTATGAGGATAAAAAGGAAGCTGTCCTTCCCTCTTTCTGGGGCTCTACGGTTATTATGATGGCTGTAGGAAGCGTGCTTTACGGATTGTTTCTCCTTTTTTCGGGGGCAAGCTTTTTGCAACAGTTTTTGTGCTTTATATTTTTCAACGAGCTTATAGTCGTATGGAATGCAATGAGCTACCTTACTGCAATAAAGGATTATAAAGGGATTTTCTTCTCTTTCTTTACGGCAATTGCCGTGACCTTTATTGTGGGCGGGCTTCTGCTTCTTTTAAGGTGTCCTACAATTGAGGCACTTCTTTTCTCAGTAACCGTGGGGTACGGGGTAATGCTGATATGGTATGTAATTCTGCTTCACAGATATTTCCCGAAATCCGACCTATCTCCTTTCACATTTTTCAAATGGATAGACGAATTTATGCCCCTTGCCCTTTCGGGACTTATGACAAACATCGGGCTTTTCGCCCACCTTGTAATTATGTGGTTCAGCAACATCGGGGTAAAGGTACACGGGCTTTTTTACGGAGCACCATTTCACGATGTTCCTGCACTTTTAGCCTTTATGACAACACTCATTACCACGGTAAATTTTGTGGTGTCGGTAGAGGTAAATTTCTATCCCAAATACCGCACACATTACAGTCTGTATAACGACAAGGGTACAATCGGTGACATCAAGCAGGCTGAGGAAGAGATGCTTACTACATTAAAGACGGAGATTTTTTATACAGCACTCAAACAGCTTCTCTTTACCGCCACCTGCATTGCCGCAGGAGGATTTTTGCTTGACGTTCTGCCTCTGGGATTTAACGAGGTAATGCGGGGATACTTCCGCACCCTTTGTGTCGGGTACGGGCTTTACGCAATAGGTAATATGATAATGCTTCTTTTACTTTATTTTACCGATTACAAGGGTGCGCTTTTTGCAACCACCGTTTTTGCGGCAGGAAGTGTGCTGTTTACACTCATTTCATTGTTTTTCCCAGAAGTGTATTACGGATTCGGCTTCCTTTTTGCATCTATGCTTTTTGTAGTTGCATCAATAGTGCGGCTTGACTATTTTACAAAAAGGTTGCCCTACTATATTCTCGCGGTGCAGCCCCTTGTGGCAGAGGACCGCTCGGGGAAATTTTCCCGATTGGGAGTTTTCCTTGAAGAAGAAATTGAAAGGAGGATATAAAATGAAGAAGAAAAAAATTATTGCTTTACTTCTTGTTTTCATTATTTCCTTGAGTGCTTTCGGGTGCGGAAAAACTAAAAAGGCACAGCCTGTCATTTCCGAAAGCGAAAAAGCCGCAATAACAGATACGGAAGATTTCCACCTCAGGGATAAAAAGCTTCTGTACAAGCAGCACGACCCACTTGAGGTTGTTACAATGTACCTGACGGTTTCTACGGGAAATTCAGGCGACGGCACCGACCACACTTGGGAGGAGATAAACACCTATTCCGCATATGATTACGAGGAGATGGGCGTTGACCGATACAAAGTTGAGGGACTTTTGCAGGTGGGTGATGAAACGGGTGTTCTCCCCGGAGAGCTTGGCTACGGACAGCAATCCCCCAACTGTACCATACAGATAAGGGGACAAACCTCCAGCCGAAGCCCCCAGAAAAACTATAAAATCAGCATAAGAGATAACAAGGGAGAATGGCGCGGACAATCCACCATTGCCCTTAACAAGCATCAGACGGAGGGTATGCGATTCAGGAACAAGCTTGCCTACGACCTTATTGCAGGAGTTGACCAGATGATGGGACTGCGCACTACCTTTGTTCATCTGTATGTAAAGGACACAACGGCAGGCGGTGACGGTAAATTCCACGACTACGGAATTTACACTCAGGTTGAACAGCTTAACAAAACAGCCCTTAAAGCCCACGGGCTTGACCGCAACGGACATCTTTACAAGGTTAACTATTTTGAGTTCTACCGTTACGAAGATGTGATTATGCTTAAAGACAGCCCCGATTACGATCAGAAAAAATTCGAGGAGCTTCTTGAAATCAAAGGCAGTGATGACCACTCCAAGCTGATAGAATTACTTGATAAAATAAACGATTACTCTATTCCCATAGACAAGATTCTTGAAGAGAATTTTGATACGGAAAATCTGGCATATTGGATGGCGTTCCAGATTCTCATCGGCAACGTTGATACACAGAGCCGAAATGTTTATCTGTACAGTGCACTTAATTCCGACAGATGGTATTTCCTTGCATGGGACAACGATGCTTCCCTCAGAAAAGAGGAGCACAAAGTCCTCGGCAGGTCGGACTATTCCGAATGGGAAACGGGTGTCAGCAACTATTGGGGTAATGTATTTTTCCAGCGTTGCTTTAAGTCGGACAAATTCTGCAAGGAGCTTACAAAGGCGATTGAGGATTTGAAAGAGTATCTTTCCAAGGAAAGAATCGACTCTATGGCAAAATCCTACGCAAGCGTTATAAAGCCTTATCTTTACAGAAATCCCGATTACCGTTACGCCCCCCTCACAAGCAGTGAGTATGACTATGTTCTCGGTAAAATGAGCGACGAGGTTGACCTTAACTACAACCTTTATTACGAATCCTTTAAAAAGCCTATGCCTTTCTATATAGGCGTTCCGCAGGTAAAGAACGGGAAAATTTCAGTTTTGTGGGATGCGGCTTACGATTTTGATGATGAAAAAATAACGTATTCCTTTGAACTTGCAAGGGACAGCAATTTCAGAAGCACAGTATTCAAAAAAGACAACCTGCTTCTTCCTACGGTGGAATTTGATATGCTTCCCAAGGGACAGTATTTTATTCGCGTCAAGGCAACGAACGAAAGCGGATATACCCAGACTGCCTTTGACTATTATATAAACGAGCAGGGCAAGGTTTACGGAACAAGGTGCTTCTATGTAAGTGGCTCGGGCAGGATAGTGGAGGATACCTATGTCGAAAACTGAGAGATACAGAAACGAGTGGAAGTATCTTATTGATACTGCACAGAAAGAAGTAATCTGCAAAAGACTTTTTCCATTACTCAGCCTTGACAAGCACGCGCAAAACGGCGGTTATATGATAAGAAGTCTGTATTTTGACGATTATTTCAACACGGCATATGAGGAAAAGGATGCAGGTGTACTGAAAAGAAAAAAGTACCGTATCCGAATTTATAATTGCTCCGATAAAAGTATAAAGCTTGAGAGAAAGAAAAAATTCGGAAGCTACATATTTAAAGAGGCGGCTTCCCTTACACGGGATGAGGTTTACAAAATTCTTGACGGGGATTACGACTTTTTGCTTCAGAGTCCCAACAATCTTTTAAAAGAATTTTACTACGAATGTGTGAGCAACGTAATGCGTCCCCGAACAATTGTTGACTACGACCGTGAGCCGTGGATTATGGACGAGGGAACGGTGCGTATCACATTCGATATGGATGTGAGAGCCGCAATAGGAAGCTATGATATATTTGACTCCACCCTCCCCACTCTCCCCGTTTTAGAGCCTGGGAAATGCGTTATGGAGGTAAAATATACCGAATTTCTGCCGGAGGCACTAAGAGAAATCCTCCCCGACAGAGGCTCTGAATTTACGGCAGTTTCAAAATATGTGCTCTGTTATGAAAAGACGGAGTATATGAACAGCTTCAAATACTGGTACGAGAACTAATTGATGAAAGGAATTTTTCAAAATGAGTGTTCAGGATGTTATAAAAAAATCAATACTAAACTCCGGTGCTTTTGACGGAGTCAGTATTGTAAATATTATTTTGGGACTGGTGACGGCACTTGTCCTCGGCGGTCTGATTTATTTTGTTTACAGCAAGTTTTATGTAGGTGTTATCTATTCAAGAAGCTTTGCCGTAACTCTGGTGGGAATGACACTTCTCACCGCTATGGTAACATTGGCAATCAGCACCAATATCGTAATATCTCTTGGTATGGTCGGTGCTCTTTCTATCGTTCGTTTCAGAACGGCTGTAAAGGACCCGATGGACCTTTTGTACCTTTTCTGGGCGATTACCTCGGGTATTACGGCAGGGGCAAGGATGTATCTTCTGGCAATAATTGCGGCTGTAATTATGATAGGAATGATTTATCTTTTCTACAACAAACAGCAGAAGGGCAGAATTTACATATGCGTGATTCATTACACCACCGACGAAGCAGGAGATGACGTTATCCGTGCTTTCGGGAAAATGAAATACTTTGTTAAATCCAAGACAATGCGCAAGGATAAGATAGAAATGGCTATTGAAATCTTCTGCAAGAATAACGATATGCATTTTCTTGAAATTATCCGCGATATTGACGGTGTAGAGGACGCGACACTGATACAGTATAACGGTGAATACCACGGATAAGGGCGGCTTGTTAAAATTGCACAGACCACAAAACGCTGCCATATATATGTGTACTTTTATTAAAAGTGTTAACATAATCACTTTAATTGTCTGAGGTAAGGAGTCCATATGGACTCCTTGTTTTTATGCGTTTTGTTACGCGCAAATGTCACCTCTCAGCGTACCATCGTACGCCTTCGGGACATCCTTCGGATTTCCATTTGCACGTTCTGTACAATTTTTCCTTCGCCTTACGGCTCGATAAAACAGCACAGCCCTGAAAACATTGTTTTCAGGGCTGCGTTTCATCTTATAAAATATCTATTTCTTTTCTGTATATCCTTTTCATAAAAATCAGCGAAAGAACAAAGGAGGCAATCTCCGCAATGGGGAATGCAAGCCACATAATCTTTATATCCCTTGTGAAAAATGCAAGGAGAAATGCCACGGGGACAAGAACTGCAAGCTGTCTGCAGATTGACACCCAAAGGCTTAAAAATCCATTACCGAGTGCCTGAAATACAGAGCCTGCCACAATGCAGTAACCTGCCGCAAGAAAGCTGATTGAAATAAGACGCATCATAGGAGTACCTATTTCAATAATAGCTTTCATATCGTCTGTTCCTGTATCAAAAATCCTGAGAAGTGCCTCGGGAATAACCTGAAAAAGTGCAAATCCCACAACCATAATTCCCGTTGCATAAACAATCGAAAGGCGTATGGTCTTTTTGATTCGTTCCTTGTTCTTGGCACCAAAATTATATGCAACAATAGGTACCATACCATTATTTAAACCGAATATCGGCATAAATACAAAGCTCTGCAGTTTAAAGTATACACCAAACACAGCCTGTCCCGTTGCGGCGGTGGTTGCACTGAAAAGACGCATAATCTGATTTATTCCCACATTCATCACGGAGCCTATTGATGCCATACAAATTGACGGGAAACCTACGGAATAAATTCTCTTTATGATTTCTCCGTCAGGCTTTAAAACATTTTTAAGAGATATTGAAATCTCACGGTTAAATCTTCTGTTTATAAAAATTCCCACGAAAAGGGCAATAATCTGTCCTGTAACGGTTGCTATTGCTGCACCCGTTACGCCCATTGCAGGAAGGCCAAAATAACCGAAAATCATAATAGGATCAAGTATTATGTTAATAACCGCACCTGCAAGCTGAACAATCATACTGTATGCCGTTTTTCCCGTTGATTGCAAAAGCTTTTCGTACATTATCTGTCCGAAAAGACCGATTGAAAATATCATACATATGCTGAGGTAATCTGTACCTAACTTTGCAATGTTTTCGGTAGTACCGAATGACTGAAAGTAGGGCTTTACACAGAAAATTCCAAGAAGCATTACAACAACTGAGCTTATTATAAAAAGGAATATTCCGTTTTCCGCAGTACGGTTTGCCCTTTCAACATTCTTTTCCCCGAGACTTCTTGAAAGCAGGGCGTTTACACCCACACCCGTGCCCACTCCTACGGCAATCAGGAAATTCTGCACGGGAAATGCAAGGGAGAGCGCCGTGAGAGCGTCCTGTCCCAATCTTGACACA
>JAZUPX010000149.1:0-5148 GCA_045605405.1 Clostridia bacterium | reverse complement strand
CCAAGCGGTCTTAGGAAGACAACTGTTTGGTGCAACTCCTTGGCTCACAGAACGACATGGCTACGATCCGACTTACATCGGGGTGGCTTAGTGCCTGCTTATTGCAGACATCTGTTACGGCAGAAGCTTCAACGGAATCCTTTTTAAGAAACTTCATCCTCGCAGGAGTGTTGAAGAAAAGGTTTTTCACAATTATTGTAGTACCGTCGGGACAGCCTGCACTCTCAAAAAGCTTTTCCTCACCGCCCTCAACCACTACGTGAGTTCCCTCGTCGGAAGTGCGTTGCTTGGTGAAAAGCTCCGTACGGCTGACCGCCGCAATGGAACAGAGTGCCTCACCACGGAAACCGAGGGTTGCAATATGCTCCAAATCCTTGTCGGTCTTTATCTTGCTTGTAGCGTGACGTAAAAACGCTGTACGTGCATCCTCTTTATCCATACCGCTGCCGTTATCGGCAACACGCATATATGTACTGCCGCCGTCTTTAATTTCAACGGTGACGGTTGTAGCACCTGCATCGATGGCGTTTTCCACCAGCTCTTTTATAACGCTGGCAGGCCGTTCTACAACTTCACCTGCTGCAATTTTCTCGGCAGTAAATTTGTCAAGTACGTTTATTTTTCCCATGGGAGTCACCTCCTTCCCTCGTCAGAATAATTCACGGCTCCGCCTCGGCGTTGCCTCGCCTCGCATAAATCATTCTTCCTCTTTCGAGGAAAATTCGCATACGCTGCTTTTTCCTCGATAAACTTTTATAATGTGGATTTTCGCCGCAGGCGAAAACCTTTGTTTTTATAACAGTTTCTGTAATTCGTACAATTTGTTCATTGCTTCAATGGGGGTGAGAGTCGTTACATCAATGGCTTTAAGTGCCTCCACAACCTTACTGTTTTCCATATCTGCAAAGCCAATCTGCATGGAAGCATCTTCTTTTTCAGTAATACCAGCGGCAATTTTCCCGCCCGTTTCGCTTGCACGGGTATTCCCCTCAACGGAAGCCAGAACTTCCTTTGCTCTCTTAATAACGCTGTCGGGAACACCTGCAAGCTTGGCAACCTCGATACCGAAGCTGTCGTCTGTACCGCCGCGGACAATTCTCCTAAGGAATGTGATATCGTCACCCCTCTTTTTGCAGGCGGTGTTATAATTCACCACGCCCGAAAGAGTACCCTCAAGTGCGGTAAGCTCGTGATAATGTGTGGCAAAGAGCGTTTTTGCCCCCACTTTTTTTGCAATATGTTCAATAACTGCCCAGGCAATGGAAAGCCCGTCAAAGGTGCTTGTACCTCTGCCTATTTCGTCAAGAATACAAAGGCTCTTCTTCGTAGCGTTTTTCAAAATATAGCTGACCTCGTTCATTTCCAGCATAAATGTACTCTGTCCCGAAGCAAGGTCGTCGGAAGCACCGATTCTTGTGAATATCTTGTCGATAATTCCGCACTCCGCATTCTGTGCAGGTACGAAAGAGCCAATCTGTGCCATAAGGGCAATAAGTGCCGTCTGACGCATATATGTAGATTTACCTGCCATATTGGGGCCGGTAATAACTGACATTCTGTTATCCTTGCAATCAAGGATTGTATCATTGGGAACGAAAAGACTGTCGGAAAGAACTTTTTCCACAACGGGGTGTCTGCCATCTTTAATAACAAGCTTGTCCGAAAGGTTAACCTCGGGCTTCTTGTATCCGTTTTTGACAGCCGCTTCCGCAAGGGAATAGATAGTGTCCGTCACGGCAATGGCGTGGGCTGTTTTTTCGATTCGTTCCATCTGCTCGCAAATTCTCTCGCGGATGCGCTGAAATTCCTCATATTCAAGCTGAACGAGTTTTTCGCTTGCACCGAGGACACTGCTTTCAATATCTTTAAGCTCAGCGGTAATAAATCTTTCTCCGTTTGTGAGAGTCTGCTTTCTCATATAATCGTCGGGTACTTTTGAAAGCTGAGAGGTTGAAACCTCAATGAAGTAACCGAAAACCTTGTTGAATTTAACTTTCAGGGTTTTGATTCCCGTTCTTTCACGCTCTCTCGCTTCAAGCTCCGCAATGAAATTACTTCCTCCGCGGGTAATACTTCTGAGTCTGTCAATCTCCTCCAAGAAACCATCGCGGATGATATTACCTTCGCGAAGGGTTATGGGTGGTTCAGGATTGATTGCCCTTTCCAGTAAATCCCTCAAATCCTCAAGAGTATCAAGATTTGCCGCCTGAACACTTAAAATAGTGCTTCTCGTTCTGCACAGAATCTTGTGCAGAAACGGAAGGCGGGCAAAGGAAACACACAGGGATGCAAGGTCACGGGCGTTTGCCGTACCTACACTAACGCGGCTCATAAGCCTTTCAATATCGTTTACACCTGTCAGTGCGTCGGAAAGGTCATCACGGATATCCATTGCGGACACCAATTCCTCAACGCCTGAAAGACGGTTATTGACCGACGCGGCATTTACAAGAGGGCGGAGAATCCACTGCTTGAGCATTCTCGTACCCATGGAGGTTTTGGTGTTGTCAAGCACCCAGAAAAGGCTGCCGCGCTTGGACTTGTCACGCATTGTTTCAACAAGCTCAAGGTTTCTCACCGTTGCGGCATCAAGGTCTACAAACTCCTGAGAAGTGTAGATATCCATTGTATGAATGTGTGCCATTTTTGCTTTCTGTGTTTCTAAAATGTACTGAATAAGAGCCGTTGCGGAAATCCTGAGAAGTCTATCCGAGATATCATTGCTGTTTTTCAGCTGTGATACCAGAAGCTCGCGGGATTCTTTTTCCGCATCCTCAAAATCATATGTAAAGGTGAGAGCATCAGTACGGCTCTCGATATATTCTGTGATTTTTTTATTCTGAAAGGAGTTTCCGCCGAGAGCAATTTCAACAGGGGAGAAGCGTGCAAGCTCATTTATAAGCTTGTCGCAGGTAATGTCGTCATAAAAAGTTGTACCCAAAAGCTCACCCGTGGAAACATCCACGAATGACACACCGCAGTCGTTACCGATTCGGCAAACGGATGCCATATAGTTTGTCTTTCGTGAGTTAAGGAGTGAATCGTCAAGAATCGTACCCGGTGTGACAATACGGATGATGTCACGCTTTACAATTCCCTTGACCGACTTGGGGTCCTCCATCTGCTCGCAGATGGCAACCTTGTGTCCCTTGGCAACGAGCCTTGCAATATATGTGTCTGCCGCGTGGAAAGGAACACCGCACATAGGAGCACGCTCCTCCTGACCGCAGTCGCGGCCCGTAAGGGTAATTTCAAGGTCCTTGGAAGCCACAATTGCATCTTCAAAGAACATTTCGTAAAAGTCACCCAGCCTGAACATCAGTATGGTGTCAGGACACTTTTTCTTTATTTCCATGTATTGCTTCATCATTGGAGTCAATTCAGCCACAAGTACGCCTCCTTAGTAGGAATAAATTGTGCATCAGCCACAACTGGAGCAACTGCTGCAATTTCCTGTGCATCCTCCGGGGATTTTGCCTGTAATGTGGAATGAAAGAATATTGTTCATCTGGTCAATTACTGCCTGGAATGTTCTCTGTGCATTGATATATGCAGTAATTGTGTCGTTTGTTGTCATTTTGGAATAAGCTTCTTCAAGCTCCTCGCGGATTTCGGCAATTCTTTCCTCGGAAACATCGCCTTTTTGAATTTCTGCGCCAAGGCGTGTTCTTACATCGCTGTATTCCTTGAGAAGAGCAAGTGCCTCTTCGTCATTTTCCTGCTTAAGCTCTGCCGCTTTAAGCTCCTTATACTCTTTACTCTCGATGATTGCTTCACCGAGTTCTCTTGCTTTTTCAAAAATTTCTGCCATTTTTAGTTACCGTCCTTTTATATAAATTTTATTTTAATTCACCGTATAAAATCCAAGTCTGTGCTTTTGTGATATGCACATCAATGATTTTGCCCGCAAGGGATTCATCACCCTTGAAATTAACAATTTTGTTAGCGTAGTTTCTGCCGGTCATCATATCGGGGTCGGTTTTGCTTTGCCCCTCTACAAGAACTTTCTCAATATTGCCTTCGTGCCGCAGGTTAAGCTTGTAGCTTATTTCGTTTTGCTTGTCAAGGAGTGTGCGGAATCTCTTATCAATCTCCTCCTTGGTGGAAACATTCTCCCACTCTGCCGCTTTTGTACCCTCTCTGGGAGAATAGATGAATGAAAAAATAGAATCAAACCCAACCTCGCGGAGGATGGAGAGCGTGTCCTCAAAATCTTTGTCCGTTTCCGTGGGAAAGCCTACTATAATGTCCGTGGTAAGTGAAAGGTCGGGCATAAGTTCTTTTGCCTTTTTAACAATCCCCATATATTTTTCTCGGTCATAGTGCCTGTTCATATCTGAAAGAACCTTACTGCTTCCCGACTGCAGGGGAAGGTGCAGACTCTTGCATATTTTCTCTTCTTCAGCCATTACACGAAGAAGCTCCTCGGAAATATCCTTGGGATGGCTTGACATAAAGCGAATTCGCTCAATGCCGTCAATAAGACAAACTTTTTTGAGTAGATTTGCAAATCCGTTTTCCTCGCCACGGTCCTTGCCGTAGGAGTTTACATTCTGCCCAAGAAGCATTACTTCCTTGACTCCGCTTTTTGCAAGATGCTCAATTTCAGAGAGGATGTCCTCTGCCATTCTGCTTCTTTCCCGTCCGCGTACGTACGGTACGATGCAGTAGGAACAGAAATTGTTACAGCCGTACATAACTGATACAAACGCCTTTGCACCGCCATCGTAATTGACGGGGATTCCCTCGCAGATTACACCGTCACCCGAGATGTCGATAACCCTTTCCCTGTGCTCCATAACCTCAGAAAGGAGAGAGGGGAACTTCCACAGCACGTGCGTGCCGAAAATAAGATCTACGTGCCGATACTTTGACTTAACCCTTTTTGCAATCTGGGGCTGTTGTACCATACAACCGCATATTCCGATTATAAGTGAGGGCTTTCTTGCTTTCACGTGCTTTAACGCACCGAGGTTTCCGTACACTCTTTCGTGGGCGTTTTCACGAATGGCACAGGTGTTGAAAATGATAACATCTGCCTTTTCTCTGTCATCTGTCAGGGTAAAGCCCATCTCAAGGAGCATTCCCTCGATTCTCTGTGAATCGTTGACATTCTGCTGACAGCCGTAGGTTTCCACCATTGCATAC
>JAZUPX010000148.1:0-13519 GCA_045605405.1 Clostridia bacterium | reverse complement strand
CAATAGAGGTTCCGGTAGAATAAAAAAACAAGTAAAACACCCCGTAGCTTATTGCTACGGGGTGTTTTTTAACGCACGCTCCATTCGGATTTAAAATACCTTGACGGCATATTTTGCCTCTGGAGCTTGGTGTTTTCTCTTGCTTTTATAGAGACGGAATCGAAGAATACCCTCCACAGCTTTTGTATCTCGTCCTCCCGTTTGCTTTTTTCGGGAGGACGAAGCCCGTCGGAGGATGAGAGATGCCACTCCTTTGAATCGTACACACCGCACAGATTATGAGTGACATCGTGGAGAACAAACGGAATGACCTTAAGCCTTTTAATAAAAAAGGGCATAAGAATTGGGAGAATGTTGTTTCTGGGAGCAATTTTTGCGTACTGTACGCCCCAATCCATTACAGAAAACCTTGTAAACTCCCGAAACTTCTCTGTTTCACGTGAAACATTCCCTGCAATCTGAAAAGCGGTGGCAACCGTATCGTTGGAAAGGGCGGAATTTATAATTTCCCCGTTTTTAAACCCGAGCATCATATAATTGTAGATTACAAGGTCTTTTTCCTTGTAATCGCTCAAAAACACATAGTAGAGCCTTCTAAGTCCGAAGGCTCCTATTTTTTTGTAGGCGGCATCATAGACTTTTCTGGCAAGAGAGGGGTTTGTTTTAACTTCTCTGTAACGGGTGTTAAATGTGAGCTGAAGACTTCTTTCTGTGCCTATTCCAACAGGAACAACACGGGAATATACTGCCGTATGAATGACGGTAAGAAGTCCATCGAAGCTGCCGTCGTAGATATAAAAAATATCAGAATCGTCAAGATAGACAAAGTCAGACACGAAAAAAACACTCCTTTCTCAGAATTGTCCACTGACGGAAGTCAGTTTTTCTGCAGGAGGAGGCAGAAGATGGTCGTAATTCCCGTCGAAAAAGGACATTTGCTGAAGCTTTTGTACTGATTCAAGCATTGGGCTTTTGTGAATAAGTGATTCATATATGAAAGACTCGTTGAATTTAAAGGATTCAAACATATATTTCCCTTTGCAGGTAATAAAGTAAGCGGCTCTTTTTAATACAACCCTAAGCTTTTTGAGGTCCTCAAAATCAAGAGTTGCCGTTTTTCTTGCCTGATATATCCTTTTGGCGCAGGTTACACCTATTCCGGGGACTCTCAGAAGCATTTCGTAGGGTGCTGTATTGATTTCCACGGGGAAAAGGTGGAGATTTCTCATTGCCCAGTTGCACTTGGGGTCTAAAAGCGGGTCAAAGGATTCCCCCTCGTTTAAAATTTCCCGTGCTTCAAAGCCGTAAAATCTCAGAAGCCAGTCCGCCTGATAGAGCCGATGCTCCCGAAGAAGCGGCGGAGGAACATCTTTGGGCAGGACAGGGTGATTTCCCACGGGAATATAGGCGGAGAAATAAACTCTTTTAAGGTCAAACTTCTTATAAAGAGCCTGCGTAAGGTTAAGTATATGATAATCAGAATCCCCCGTCGCACCTATTATCATCTGTGTGCTTTGCCCTGCAGGAACAAAATCAACCTTGTGTTTCACGGAAAGCGAGGCATCACGAATTTCCTCCCGTGTGTTTTTTATAAATTCAATGGGGCGAATTACCGATTCCTTTGTTTTTTGAGGTGCAAGAAGTTTAAGGGATTTTTCGCTGGGAAGCTCAATATTCACGCTGATTCTGTCTGCAAGAAAACCAATCTCCCTGTGAAGCAAATCGCTGGCTCCCGGAATCCCTTTTACGTGGATATAACCGTTAAATCCGTATTTAAAACGAAGTAACTTCAGTGTTTTTAAAAGAAGCTCTGCTGTATAGTCGGGGGATTTTATTATTCCCGAGCTCAAGAAAAGTCCCTCAATATAATTTCTTTTGTAAAAATCAATGCACAAGCCTGCCAATTCCTCGGGCGTAAATGCGGCACGGGGAATATCATTGGAACTTCTGCTCGGGCAGTATTTACAATCGTTTATGCAATAATTTGTAAAAAGCACCTTTAAAAGAGAGATACACCGTCCGTCTGCGCTAAATGCGTGACAGCATCCCGACGAGGTGGGCGCACCGATTCCTCCGTAGTCCGTAGTTCTTTCACTTCCGCTTGAGGAACAGGATGCATCATATTTTGCACTGTCGGAAAGAATTCTTAATTTCTCCATAAGCTCCATAAAAACACCGCCTTGGACTCAGTATAACACAGAATCCAAGAAAAAGCAAACAAATGTTCGTATTTTTTAACAGAAAATTTATGCTTTTTTTACCAAAAAGAGGTTTTTCACAAGGATTGCCGCCATTGGCCCAAATATAAGTCCCCAAAAACCGAAAAGCTTCATACCTGCAAAAATTGAGAAAATTGTAATAAGGGGATGGATTCCTAATTTGTTTCCGATGATTTTCGGTTCGCAGAGCTGTCGGGTAAGAATTGCAACACCGTACAGCACCAAAAACCCCCACCCCGTTGCAGGATTGTCTGTCAGAAAATAAAAAACGGAAAAAGGAACAAGAATAGTACCCGTGCCGAGAATGGGAAAAACATCCACAATTGCCGTAAAAAATGCAAGGAGAAGTGCATAGCGGAGCTTAAGATAGGTAAAACCGAGGAAAAGCACCGTAAAAAGAATTCCCTCTATAATGAGCTGTGCTTTAAGATATGAAAAAAGCACGCTTAAAGCCGATTCCTTTATTTTCTCAAATTTAAGGCAAAAGGAGTTACCAAAAAACCTTTTTGCCCCGTCATAGAAAAGAGAATTGTCTTTCAGCAGAAAAAAAGAGGTAAAAACAGTTGTAAAGACAGTAATGAGAAGTGCGGGTATATTTTTTGCAAAGTTCAGAAGCCATGAGGATATTTTAAGAAGAATATCGGAAAACTGTGCGTGAAAGGAATCGAAAAGGCTTGAAAAAATTTCTCCCGAGCGAGATGTGGAAAGGGAGTTTATCTTCCTTGAAATAAAAGGAACGGCATCTTTGTAAATAGAGCTGGAACGGGTAAAAAGTGCAATTTCAGACACAAGATGTGAAAAAATTATCCGCAGAATAAAAAACAGGGCAAATGAAATCAGTAAAAGTGATAAAAGTGCACTTATTGACGGGGGAATAAATTTTTTCAGTCGTTTATTTAGCGGATTTGCAAGAAGATACAGCACGTATCCCAGAATAAAAGGAAGCAAAATCCCCACTATCTTTGGCAGTGCCAGCCACAAAAGCGCCGCAGGAATAAAAAATATTATAAAATCAAGACAAAGGGAACGAAGCGTTTTAAAAGAAATCAAAAAAATCACCTTAAAATAAAAATAGAAAGAGCATATATGCTCTTTCTATTTTACTCACAAAAAGCTTCGCTTAATCATCTTTCGAGGAATCTTTTCATTATTGTATAACCGTCAGTGATTTTCTCGCCGTATTTTTCGGCATCCTTTTCAATGAATCTGTATCCGGTGTTTGCACAGTCTCCTTTTTTGTACATTACACAGGGAACAGGCTCTCTGCTGTGTGTTTTTGTGGCAATGGGTGTGGGATGGTCGGGCATTACCAAAAACGCGTAATCTTCCCCTGCCTCATCCAGTCTGTTCTTTATATAACCAATGATTTTTTCATCGATGATTTCAAGAGAACGGGTTTTTCCCTCTGCATCGCCCTGATGGCCGCATTCGTCGGGAGCTTCAAGGTGGACGTACACCAAATCTGCACCGTCTTTTAAGAGTGCGTCGGCAGAGGCTTTCGCCTTTCCCTCAAAATTTGTGTGAAGATTTCCCGTAGCACCCTCAACGTCAATGCTGTTCATTCCTGCAAGGATTGCAATACCTTTTATAAGGTCAACGGCAGATACAACAGCACCCTTTTTGCCGTAGGTTTCGTAGAAATTGTTGAGAGCAGGCTTTGTACCCTCGCCCCATATCCACATAGAGGTTGCAGGGTTCTTTCCCTCGGCAATTCTCTTTTGATTGATGGGGTGGTTTTTAAGAATTTTCTCACTTTTTTTCATTAAATCGAGGATTCTTTCATCAGAGGGAAGATAATCCCTGATTTTTCTGTCGGAAATGTCGTGGGGAGGAGTCAATGTGAAGCTTTCGGGAGCATCATCCCACACGAAAAGGTGACGGTAACTGATTCCGCCGTAGAAATGAATATCTCCGCCGCCAAGCTCCTTTTCGATTTCTGCCATAAGTGTGCGGCTTTCCTCCGTTGTGATTTCACCGGAGGAGTAGTCAAGCATTGTCTTATCCTCATAATTTTCCTCGTCGGAAAGAGTTACAAGATTGGCACGGAACGTAGTCTGGTTATCGGCAATTTTAACGCCGATAGAAGCCGCCTCCAGAGGAGAACGTCCCGTATAGCAGTCAAGAGGATTATAACCCATTACGGAAAGGTTTGCAACATCACTTCCCGGTTTAAGGGAGTCGGGAACGGTCTTTACAAGAAAAAGAGAACCGTTGGAAGCAAAATAATCCATATTGGGAGTATTGCTTTTTTCAAGGGGAGTAAGTCCGCCCAGAGAATCTATCGGAAGGTCTGCACAACCGTCTGTTAAAACAATTACATATTTCATAAAAATCATCGCCTTTCCTAAGTTATTATAGCAAGGAAAAGTGTTGTTTTCAAGGAAAAATGTATAAATTTTGTTAAAAGGAGTAATTTATAACCTTAGAGGTGACTGAAAAATGACTGATTCTTTAAAGAAAAACCGAATTGTTGTAATTTTATCCGTTCTTCTGATAGTGACGGGGATTTTTGCATTTACCCAATACAGACGGGCACAAAAGCTGACCTATTTTCAGAATGTTGAGTACAACAGAGTGTTTTCCGAGCTTAGTGAAAGTGTGGATGACCTTGAAATTTCCCTTTTAAAAGGGCAGGTAGTGTCGGGGGACAGCCAGCTTGTAAAACTTTCAGCCGATTTGTACGGTCAGGCAAGTGCGGCTAAGGCAAACCTTGCCTTGCTTCCAATGAAAGGGCAAACCCTTGCGAAAACCTCCGAATTTCTGGCGCAGGTAGGAGAATATGCCAACAGCTTGTCCGACAAAATGCTTCGAGGGGAGGAAATTTCTCAAAAGGAAATAACTACTATGCAGGAGCTTTTGGAATATTCGAGAATTCTCAAAAAAGCCTTTGACAAAATGCTGATAGATATAAATGAGGAAAAAATTTCTTTTTCTGATGATAAGAGCATTTCGGGAAGGCTTACCGGTGCAAAGGCAAGTCTTTCAGGGGAACTTTCGGGTCTGGAGGAGGAATTTCACGACTATCCGTCGCTGATTTATGACGGGCCGTTTTCACAGCATCTTACTCAGAAAGAGTCGGTTTTTCTCAAAGGAAAAGCAGAAATTTCACAAAAACAGGCAATAAAAAAAGCCCGTACTCTCACGGGAGAAGAAGCAAAGAGCGTTACGGAAATAAAGGGTAAAACCCCGTCATATTCCGTTAACGGAAAAAACTCTGTGGCAGAGTTTACAAAAAAAGGAGGCGTGCTTCTTCTTTATATGAAGGACAGAGTTTCCGATGAGGAAAAAATATCCCTTAAAGATGCAAAACAAAGTGCAGAAAGGTTTCTCCGTGAAAACGGATTTTTCGATATGACGGAAAGCTATTACGAGAAAAAAGACGGAAGTGTTGTTATAAACTATGCCTACAAGCAGGATGAATATACGGTTTTCCCCGACCTTGTAAAGGTCAAGGTTGCCCTTGATAACGGTGAAATAATCGGGTTTGAAAGCCTTGGGTACGTGACAAATCATATTTACAGACAGATTCCTGAGGAGAAGATAAGCCGTGAGGAAGCCCTTTCAAAAGTGGGGACACACCTTAAAACAGAGAGTGTCACAAAGGCGATAATACCCCTTGACGACGGAAGCGAAAAGGCTTGCTGGCAGATTCAAGGTACTGTTTCCGACAGACATTTCCTGATGTATGTAAATACCCAGACGGGCGATATTGAAGATGTGCAGATTCTCCTTGAAAGCGATGGAGGAACTTTAGCCGTGTAAACAAAAAAGACACAGATTGGGGACAGTCCCCAATTTGTGTCTTTTCTTAACATAAATTCCGTTAAAATCGGGGGCGTGTACCTCGATTTTAACACCTTGCAAGGGCTGGCACGGTGAGTGCCGCGCGAGCGAAAGCCCTTTACTCGAAGAGAATGCTTTTACGAAGTAAAACTTTCTCTTCGAAAGGATGGCGTTGCCATCCGACTATAGTACTTTTCCTAAAAATTCTTTTAATCTGGGGTGTTTTGGATTTGTAAAAATATCTTCGGGAGTGCCTGTTTCGGCTATTTTTCCCTCTTCCATAAAGATTACCTTGTCGGCAACCTCTTTTGCAAAGCCCATTTCGTGGGTAACAACAACCATTGTCATACCCTCTTTTGCAAGCTCTTTCATAACCTCAAGAACTTCGCCGACCATTTCGGGGTCAAGGGCTGATGTAGGTTCGTCAAAAAGCATTACCTCGGGATTCATTGCAAGGGCACGGACAATAGCAATTCTCTGCTTCTGTCCGCCTGAAAGCTGTGACGGGTAAGCGTTTGCACGGTCATGAAGTCCTACTCTCTTGAGGAGATTCAGTGCGTTTTCTTCTGCATCCTTTTTATTTTGCTTGAGCAATTTCATAGGAGCAAGAGTGATGTTTCTTAAAATTGTCATATGGGGGAAAAGGTTAAACTGCTGGAAAACCATTCCCATCTTCTGACGGTGGAGATTGATGTTATTCTGAGGGTCGGTTATATTTACTCCCTCAAGAAAAATTTCTCCGTCGGTAGGGGTTTCAAGAAGATTGAGTGACCGCAGGAATGTGGATTTTCCGCATCCGCTGGGGCCTATTATAACGATAACCTCGCCCTTTTTGATTTCAAGGTCAACTCCGTCAAGAGCTTTTACCGTTCCGCCTGTAAAATGTTTTTTCAGGCCGTTTACTTTTATAATCGTATTATCGCTCACTCTTACGGAGCCTCCTTTCAAGAATATTCACAAGCTTGGTAAAGAAAATTACCATTACCAGATATATTCCTGCTACTGCAAGCAGAGGCATAAAGGTTTCGTAAGTCGCACCGCGGATAATATCTCCGCCCTTGGTAAGGTCCTTGATTGCAACGTAACCTGCAACAGAGGTTTCCTTTAAAAGCACGATAAATTCGTTGGCAAGTGCAGGAAGAACGCTCTTGAATGCCTGAGGGAATACGATATAAAGCATTGTGCTTATGTACCCAAAGCCCAATGACCTGCCTGCTTCAAACTGACCATTGTCTACACTCATTATACCGCTTCGGAAAATCTCGGCAACATAAGCACCGGAATTTATACCGAATGCTGAAACTGCAATAAGAATTCCGTTACTGGAGGTTGCAAAAATAATGTAATACATTATCATCAGCTGTACAACAACGGGCGTTCCGCGGATTACAGTAAGATAAATATTACAGAAAAAGTTGCCGACAGCAAGAAGAAATTTACCGAGTCCAGGGCGCATCTGACTGTAATTTTTGTCGTAGGTGCTTCGAACAATCGCAACAACAAGACCGATTACAATACCCATTATGCAGGACAAAAGTGTAATTTTGAGTGTTGCGGTAAGTCCCTCGGTAATGAATTTCCATCTGTTTTTTGTTATAAAGCATTTTATAAAATCTGATTTAAGGGTTAGTAAAAATTCTGCCATTTCAGAATTCACAGCCTTTCTGACTGAAAATTGTTAGCCATTGGATAATCATCAAATGGTTAAGGGAGCAGGTAAAACCCGCTCCCTTGAAAATAGGTTTTTAAAAAGAGAACTGATTATTCAGCTTTGATGTACTTGTCAACTATTTTCTGAAGAGTACCGTCTGCAGTAAGCTCTGCGAGAGCCTTGTTGATGTTGTCAAGAAGCTCTGTGTTTTCCTTGGAAACTGCAATTGCGTACTGTTCTTCTGCATATGCTGTGTCAAGAATCTTGAGATCTTCGCTTTCTGCAACAAATGCCTTTGCAGGCTCGTTGTCGATGATTACACAGTCAACCTTACCGATTTTAAGTGCTTCAACAGCGTCAGCACCCTTGTTGAAACGGGAAACTGTGCCAAGACCCTCGTCTTCAATATCCCATGTGGAATAAAGGTCGCCTGTTGTACCTGTCTGAACACCGATTGTGTAGTTCTTATCGCCGAAGAGGTCGTCAACAGTTGCGATAGCACTATCATTTTTAACGATAACAACCTGAACGCCTGTTGCATAGCTTTCTGAGAAATTAACCTCTTCAAGTCTTTCATCAGTAACTGTCATACCTGCCATACCCATATCATACTTACCTGCAACGATTGCGGGGATGATAGAGTCGAAAGCAGTGTCAACGATTTCAAGCTCCATACCGAGCTTTTCAGCGATAACTGCTGCGATTTCTGCATCAATACCTACAACCTTGTCACCCTCGTAGAATTCATAGGGAGGGAATTCAGCGTATGTAGCCATTGTGAGAACTTTCTTCTCTTCGCCGTCATTTGTCTTTTCGCCGCCGCAAGCTGCAAATACAAATACGGAAAGTGCAATTACAAGGATAAGAGAAATAATCTTTTTCATTATAAAATACCTCCAAAATTTATTTAGTATGTTTTCATTATAATACAAATGTATAAATTTGCAAGCTTTTTTTGTAAATTTACATTTTTCATTTCTTTAAAAACAAGGTTTTTTCGTATGCCTTACTTACTGCATTTACCGTTGTTGCACGAAAAGCTCCCATTTCGAGGGCTTTTACACCCTCGATTGTTGTGCCGCCCGGGGAACATACATTATCCTTAAGCTCGCCGGGGTGCTTGTCTGATTTAAGTACCATTTCAGCCGCACCCTTTACTGTTTCAGCGGCGTATAAAAGTGCCTTGTCACGGGGAAGACCGCACAGAACTCCGCCGTCAGCGAGAGCTTCAATGAATAAATATACAAAAGCAGGTCCGCATCCTGAAACGGCGCTTGCCGCATCTATAAGCTTTTCAGGAATACGGTCGGTAATGCCTGCCTTTTTAAAAATTTCACAAAATTCTTCCGTTTCCTTAACTGTTATTTCATCATCACAGGAGTAAAGAATTACTCCGTTTCCCACACCTACGGGAGTGTTGGGCATAATGCGGATAACGGGTGCATTGAAGCCAAAAGCCTTTTCGATAGCCTCAATGCTGATACCTGCCGCCATAGAAACTACAATATATCTGTCCTTTCTCTTTTTTAGAGTGGGTGCAATTTCTTTGATTGTGTCAAAAATCACCTGAGGCTTAACCCCGAGGAATATATATTTGCAGTTTTCCGCAATGGTTTTGTTGTCGGATTTATTTGCGAAAATTTCTTCTGCGAGAGCCTCAGCTTTTTCCTCCATAAAATCTGAAAGAAAAACAAATTTTCCGCCAATGGATTTTGTCGCTGCCTTTGCAAGTGCGCCACCCATATTGCCTGTGCCGATAAAACCTGCTGTTATCATAAAATCAGTCCTTTCATATTACCGTATCTGTCCGTTTCCTTTTATAATATATTTGTAGGTATTCAACTCGCGGAGTCCCATAGGTCCTCTTGCGTGAAGACGCTGAGTGGAAATTCCCATTTCACAGCCAAGACCGAATTCACCCCCGTCGGTAAAACGTGTGGAAGCATTCACATAAACGGAGGAGCTGTCGACTGCCGCTGTGAAAAGACGGGCATTTTCTTCGTTTTGTGTAATAATACTCTCGCTGTGCCCCGTGGAATGGAGAGTGATATGCTCTATTGCTTCGTTTACGCTGTCAACTACTTTCACCGCAAGGATGTAGTCAAGAAATTCTGTGTCAAAATCGTTTTCTCCTGCTTTCTTTGTGCCGAGGATACTAAAAGCTCTTTCGTCACAGCGAAGCTCTACGGGGTTTTTTACGCTTTCATCCACAAGGCGTTTCTTTACCAGAGGAAGAAAGCTCTCTGCAATATTTTTATGAACAATCAGGCACTCTGCCGCATTGCAAACCGAGGGGCGGCTCGTTTTGGCATTTTCAATTATGTCAAGCGCCATATTTATATCTGCACTTTCGTCAACAAATATGTGGCAGATGCCCGTTCCCGTCTGTATGCAGGGGACTTTCGCATTTTCTGTGCAAGCCTTTATAAGTCCTGCACCGCCACGGGGGATGAGCAGATCTACATAGCCTACTGCCGTCATTAAATCTGTTGCGCTCTGCCGTGTTGTATCAGACACCAAGTTTACAAGGTCGGGAGAAAGATTGCACTCGAAAAGTGCTTCTTTAAGCGCATCTACAATAGCTTTTGCACTGCCCACTGCCTCTTTTCCTCCTCTAAGAACGCAGACATTTCCGCTTTTTAAGGAAAGTGCCGCCGCATCACTTGTAACATTAGGACGGCTTTCATAAATAATTGCCGTAACACCGATGGGTACGGAGGTTTTTTCTATTATAAGTCCGTTTTCTCTTTCTGTTCTTTCAATAACACTTCCCACGGGGTCGGGGAGAACGGCTACATCACGGATGCCCTTTGCCATCCCCTCAATCCTTTCGGGGGAAAGGGAGAGACGGTCTATCATAACCTCGGAAATAGTTCCTCTTGCGTTTTCCACATCAATTTTATTAGCGGCAAGGATTTTGTCGGTATGCTCAATGAGTTTATCCGCCATTTTTAAAAGTGCCGTGTTTTTAGTTTGGGTGTCAAGGAGCATTGCGGAAAGCTTTGCTGCCTTTGCTTTTTCAAGTAACTGTTGTGTGGTCATTTTATTCACCTTTTTCCCACAAATTTTGTGCCGACGCTTTTACCCTCTACAATATCATAAAGAACATAGGGGTTTGCGCCGTTTGTGATTACCATATCGATTCCGCTTTCACTGCAAATCTGTGCCGCCTTGATTTTGGTTGCCATACCGCCCGTGCCGAGTGAAGAGCCTTTACCACCTGCGATGGCAATGATTTCAGGAGTAATTTCGGGAACAACATCTATAAGCTTTGCATCCTTGTCCTTGTGAGGGTCGGCTGTGTAAAGACCGTCAATGTCAGATAAAAGCACCAAGAGGTCTGCCTCACAGCTCTTTGCAACAAGGGCAGAGAGAGTGTCGTTATCGCCTACCGAAATTTCTTCAGTTGCAACGGTGTCGTTTTCATTGATAACAGGAAGTGCACCGAGTTCTAAAAGACGGAGCATAGTGTTTTTGAAATTGCCCCCTCTTTCGTTGTCCTCAATATCGGGCGAGGTTACGAGAAGCTGTGCAACAGTATGATTATATTCGGAAAAAAGCTTGTCGTATGTATACATCAGCTCGCACTGACCCACAGCGGCAGCCGCCTGTTTTGTGGGCATATCGTCGGGGCGTGCGGAAAGGGACAGCTTTCCCATACCCATACCGATAGCACCCGAGGATACAAGAATTATCTCATTGCCTGCATTTTTAAGGTCGCTCAAAACCTTGCACAAGTCCTCCACGTGGCGGATATTAAGATGTCCTGTAGAGTGGGCTAAAGTTGAAGTTCCTACTTTAATTGCTATACGCATAATATTACATCCTTTATAGTAATTCTGAGAGTATACCCCGCATCTCCTCAAGAGAGGTTGCCGAGTTGATTTTATTTCGCAACTGTGCCGCACCGCTAAGCCCCTTTATATACCAGGAGCCGTGCTTTCGTGCCTCGCGAATGCCAATATATTCCCCTTTAAGCTCGCACATAAGAGTTATATGCTCCATTGCAAGGGAGATTCTTTCCTCTGCCGTGGGGTTTGTCAAAACCTCCCCAAGAGAAAAAAGCTCATTAATCTGCCTGAAAATCCATGGGTTTCCCTGACTCCCTCTGCCGACCATTACGGCAGAAGCACCCGTTTCCTCCAGCATACTTTTTGCATCATAGGCGGTAAAAATGTCACCGTTGGCAATTACGGGAATGGAAACGACCTCACAAACTTTGCGGATAATATTTCTGTCAGCCTTTCCGCTGTAATACTGCTCCCTCGTCCTGCCGTGGACGGTGACTGCCGCCGCACCGCAGTTTTCCGCAATGCGTGCAAGCTCAACGGCATTTATATGATTGTCGTCCCAACCGCTCCGCATCTTGACTGTTACCGGCTTTGTTGCCCTTTCACAGACTGCACCAATGATTTTTTCAGCTTTGGAAAGGTCACGCATAAGGGCACTGCCCTCTCCGTTTCCTGCAATTTTCGGTGCAGGACAGCCCATATTTATATCGGTAAAGAGTCCGTTTTTTTCAACCTCAGGAACTGCATCTGCCATTATATCGGGGTCGCTTCCGAAAAGCTGTACCGCGGTGGGCAGGTTTTCCGTCTTCATAAGAGTGCCCGTTTTTTTGTCGGCAAAGGACAGCGCCTTTGCACTGACCATTTCCGTGTAGGAAAGCCCTGCACCGAATCGGTCGCATATTATACGAAAGGCAAGGTCGGTGACTCCTGCCATCGGGGCAAGAAATATATTGTTTTTCAGTTCTACATTACCTATTTTCATCATAAATTAAGCTTCATATCGCCCTGCTTTATTATATTGAGCTTTCTCATTCCCTCGGAAATTACAAGGGAAATTATTGCAGGGAAGATAAAGTACATAAGAATATTATAAAGAAGTGCAAGCATCGGGTCCATCTTGGATGCCATTGTTTCAAAGCTCATTATCGGTCCTACAAGTCCTGCCGTTCCCATACCGCTTCCTGTGGGATTGCTCTCCATATGGAATACCATTGTGGAGAGAGGTCCTAAAACAGCACTTGTAAATATGGAGGGAATCCAGATAAGAGGATGACGCATAATGTTGGGAATCTGGAGCATACTTGTGCCAAGTCCCTGAGCTACAAGACCGCCAAACTTGTTTTCACGGTAGCTTATTACTGCAAAGCCTATCATATTGGCACAGCAACCTACTGTTGCCGCACCTGCCGCAAGTCCATCAAGTCCTAAAATAATACCAATTGCTGCCGAACTTATGGGGAGAGTAAGGAACATTCCCATAAGAACGCTGACAACAATACCCATAGTGAAAGGATTCTGTTTTACTCCCCAGTTTACCATAGCACCGAGGTCTGCCATAAATTTTGAAATGGGAGGGCCAACCAGAAGAGCTATTGCCGAGCCTGCAAGAATACAACAAACGGGAGTTACTATTATATCAACCTTTGTCTTTCCGCTGACAAGCTTACCAACGAGGATTGCCGTGTATGCCGCAATAAATGCACCCAACGGCTCTCCGGGAGGGGTAATGGAAAATGTGCCGTTTACGAATAGTGTGCCTGCAAGAATTTTTGCTGCATAAGCACCTACCATACCTGCAACTGCCGCACTTACCGTTGTAAGCTGTGATGAACGGAACTTACACGCAACGCCCACACCGATACCTGCACCTGTTAAGAGAGAGGCAACTTTGCCGGTGATTATAAGGAAATTCCCCACGCTTCCGCCCACAAAGGAGCCGAGCTGGGTGAGAATTGTTCCCACAATCAATGTGGCAAAAAGCCCGAAAGCCATACCGCTCAGGCCGTCAATAAAGATATGGTTGAGGATTCTTTTTAATGTTCTCATTTGTAACGCCCTTTCAGATAATTTCCTAT
>JAZUPX010000147.1:0-15672 GCA_045605405.1 Clostridia bacterium | reverse complement strand
CCACTCAATAAACTGAGCAATCTCACCACCCATAAATAAAAGCTTCTTTCCGGGGTGTGCCATCTTGTACATAAAAAACGTACGCAAAGAATCAAACTTCTGTCCGTAAAGCCCTGACATTTTCTCAATCAGGGAGCATTTTCCGTGCACTACCTCGTCATGTGACAGAGGCAAAATATAGTTTTCGGAAAAGGCATACATCATTGAGAAAGTCAGAAGATTATGGTTATCACGCCTAAAATACGCGTCCATACTCATATAGCGGAGCATATCGTTCATCCAGCCCATATTCCACTTGAAATTGAATCCCAATCCACCATCTGTCACGGGCTTTGTAACACCGGGCCATGCGGTGGATTCCTCCGCAATCATAAGAATGTTGGGATATTCCGAGAAAACGGCTATATTAAGGTTCTGCAAAAATTCAATTGCTTCAAGGTTCTCCTTACCGCCGTATTTGTTTGGAATATACTCCTCTCTGCCGTAGTCAAGGTACAGCATACTGGAAACGGCATCCACACGAAGTCCATCAATATGGAACATATCCAGCCAGTAAAAAGCACTTGACATCAGGAAAGATATAACCTCTTCCCTGCCGTAGTCAAAAACGAGTGTTCCCCATTCCTTATGCTCTCCTTTAAGCGGATTGGGGTATTCGTAAATCGGCGTTCCGTCAAATTTAGCAAGCCCGTGAGCATCACGGGGGAAATGTGCAGGAACCCAGTCCATAATTACACTTATGCCTGATTCGTGACATTTATTCACAAAATACATAAAATCCTTGGGCGTTCCGTATCTACTTGTTGCGGCAAAATACCCTGTAACCTGATAACCCCAGCTTCCGTCAAAAGGAAATTCCGTAAGGGGCATCAGTTCTACATGGGTGTAGCCCATTTCGTTTAAATACTCGCACAGCTCATCGGCAATTTCACGGTAATTTTTAAGTGAGCCGTCGGGATGTGTCCGCCAGCTTCCAAGATGCATCTCATACACAAGCATAGGCTTGTTATAAGGTGCCTTATTCTGTCTTTTGCTCATCCACTTAGAGTCGCTCCACTCAAACCCTGATGCGTCATAAGTCACCGACGCTGTTTCGGGAGGAAGCTGAGCGTAACGTGCATATGGGTCTGCCTTGTACAAGGTTGTACCGTCTTTACACCGTATAAAATATTTATAGCACTGCCCATCCTTTATACCTTTTATGAAGCAGTGCCACACGCCTGAACTTCCCTGCGGATTCATGGGGTGTGTTTCTGTGTCCCAACCGTTAAAATCACCAACAACGCTGACTGACTGGGCATTGGGTGCCCACACGGCAAAGCTATAGCCAAGCTCGCCATAGATTTCTGACGGAACGGCTCCCATAAATTCGTAGCATCGAAAATTCGTTCCATTATTAAACTGAGCAAGCTGAGAGGTAGTTATAAAGGGGTTTTCATTCTTTACTGTCTTTTTATTCTTGGTTGTCATTTATATGCCTCCGCTTGATATAATTCTGTTGTTATATCTATTTTACCAAATTTTACGACTTTAGTCAAACGGTTTTAGGGAAATTTAACCAAAAAAAGAGATAATTTTCGACAATGTTTTAGTCAATTTTACACAAAATTCTGCACGCATAAAAAACGCCCCGAATTTCTCGGGGTGTTTTAAATCATTCTCCTACCATCTTTTCTCTCAGATGATTTGAAAGAAGTGCCAGCGATGATGCCATATTTTCATTTTGTACAAGTATTTCTTCAGGTGCCTTTATATGCGTGGGAGCAAAATTCCATATAGCAAGAATTCCGTTTTCCACCAGGAGGTCGCACACTTTTTGTGCCGCAGTATCCGGCACGGTAATAATACCAATTTTGACACTGAGCTTTTTACAAATTTCATCAAGACGGGAAATATCAAAAACCTTTTTATTGTCGATTACCTCCGGACGGCTGTCAAATGCGGCAACAATATTAATACCGTAATTGTCAAATCCACGGTAGCTCATAAGTGCCATTCCTAAATTTCCTGCACCGATAAGAATCGCATCATTCCCTTGACTATAGCCGAGAAAATCGGAAATACCACCAATTAAATCACGGACAACAAAACCCTTTTTCGGTATGCCGGCAGTCTTGCATACTGCCGCTAAATCCTTTCTTACCTGAACATCATTCATATCAAGAGCCTCGGCAACGGTGGATGAGGATATATACTCCACCTGCTGTGTATCAAGAGATTTAAGATATGACATATACACTGGCAATCGTTTAAGTGCCTGTTTTGAAAGAATACTTTTTCTATTCATAATTTTCCCTCGTATTAAGGATATTTTTATATTTTCAATATTTCCTAAAAAACAGGGGAAACATTGTTTCCCCTGTTTTTTTATCGTTTTTATGCTTTGTTTACGCTGCCGAAAAGCTCCATTTTCTCCTTAACTGTAGCTTTGATAGCTTCCACACCGGGAGCAAGAACCTTTCTGGGGTCGAAACCTTTACCCTCAAGGTCTTTACCCTCTTCAATATATTTTCTTGTAGCTGCAGTAAAAGCAAGCTGACATTCTGTGTTTACGTTAATCTTTGCAACGCCGAGGCTTATTGCCTTCTTAATCATTTCAGCAGGAATACCTGTACCGCCGTGAAGAACAAGCGGAATGCTTCCTGTTGCTTCGCTGATTTTTTCAAGAGCGTCGAAAGCAAGTCCCTTCCAGTTAGCAGGATACTTACCGTGGATGTTACCGATACCTGCAGCAAGCATTGTTACGCCGAGGTCTGCAATTGTCTTACACTCTGCGGGGTCTGCAATGTCACCTGCACCTACAACACCGTCTTCCTCACCGCCGATTGCACCAACCTCTGCTTCAAGGCTGAGTCCCTTTTCTGCACAGATATTTACAAGTTCAGTTGTCTTCTGAACATTTTCTTCAATGGGATAATGGCTTCCGTCGAACATAACGGAAGAAAATCCTGCTTCGATACATTTCATTGCTGCATCATAGCTGCCGTGGTCAAGATGAAGAGCAACGGGGACAGTAATACCGAGTCCCTCAATCATACCCTCAACCATACCAACGATAGTCTTGTAGCCTGCCATATACTTACCTGCGCCCTCGCTTACACCAAGGATAACTGGAGAATTAAGTTCCTGCGCTGTAAGAAGAATAGCCTTGGTCCATTCAAGGTTATTGATATTAAACTGACCTACTGCATAATGCCCTGCACGAGCCTTTTCCAACATTTCTTTTGCTGATACTAACATAAAATCACAAAGCCTTTCTGCCCACAATATTTATTTAATAATGCGCTACTCTTATCGCGGGCTGATAAGTCGCATAACAGACAATTAAAATGTGCCGTGGCACACCATCACTAATATATTATCGCATAAATTTCCAGAAAAATCAATATATATTAAGAGAAAAGAGTTGATTTTTTTGAAAAAAACTTCCGTCATTACCATAAATTTAAAATCCGCCAGATTGTTTATCTTATTATGCTCATTTTTATCTGTTATATGCCTGAGCGTATCGCTGTCTTCCCATCTTCCGCCCCTTTCATTAACTGATGACTCACTAAGGCTTCTTCTTTCTTCCAATTTAGCCTATAAAAGCACTCCGCTCTCGTCGGTCGGGGCTTTTGCATTAATCGAAAAAGAAACTGAAAGGGAAAATGCACCTGCTGAAGAAAACACAGAAAACATTACTACGGCACAAATCATCAGCACTCCTGCAGTTTCAAATCCTAATGCAGAGGTCAAAATAAATAACTCCACAGAATTTCACGTAAGCCCTGAAGATTTTCTCTCAAATTCTCCCGCCTTTTTAAAAGAGGATTTTTCTGTACTTATTGTGCACACCCATACTACGGAAAGCTATACTCCCTCTGAAAAATACAACTATAAGCCAACAGACACAGACCGTACACGGGACAAAAACTATAATATGGTGGCTGTCGGTGACGAAATAAAAAAAGTTCTTACTTCAAAGGGAATCAAGGTATATCACGATACTACTGTAAATGATTATCCCAGTTACAGCGGAAGCTATAACAAAAGTGCAAAAGCAATCGAAAACCATATTAAAAACGATAAAAGCATAAAAATAGTTCTTGATGTTCACCGTGATGCAATAGTAGATAATAACGGGGAGAAAGTAAAATATTCCACCACCATAAACGGAGAGTCCGCCGCTAAAATAATGTTTGTTGTGGGAAGTAATTTAAGCGGACTAAGTCACGATAGCTGGGCAGAAAATATGAGCTTTGCGGCTAACCTCCAAAAGCATACGCTTTCCCTTTACCCCGATTTATGCCGTCCCATAAATTTCAGAAGCCAACGCTTTAACCAACAGCTTGCCCCAGGCGGAATCATTGTAGAGGTAGGCACAAATGCCAACACTCTTGACGAAGCAATTTTAGGTGCGAGGTATTTTGCAGTATCATTAGCTGATTTTATAGAAAAGAATAAATAAAAAAGGAATCTTGCGATTCCTTTTTTATTTGCTTATTCGTGATGTGCGTGACAGTGTGCACAGTCACCGCTGCACTCAATTTTCTTTTCGATACCGCTCTTATCGTAGTAGTCCTGAATAGCTGCCTTTATAGCCTCTTCCGCAAGAACACTGCAATGAAGTTTTGCAGGCGGAAGTCCCTCAAGTGCCTCTACAACGGCTTTGTTAGTGAGCTGAAGTGCTTCATCTACCGTCTTGCCCTTTACAAGCTCGGTAGCCATAGAGCTTGTGGCAACAGCGGCACCGCAACCGAAAGTCTTGAACTTAACATCTGTTATGATGTCATTTTCAATCTTCATATATATTTTCATAATGTCGCCGCACTTTGCATTACCCACAGTTCCTACAGCATTTGCATCAGCGATTTCTCCTACATTTCTGGGATTGGAGAAATGGTCCATTACTTTCTCGCTATACATTTATATCATTCCTACCTTTCTACACCTTCATAAAGAGGTGACATATCACGAAGTCTTTGCACGATAGGCCCTACCGCTTTTATAAAGGAGTCAACTTCTTCTTCTGTAGTAAATTCAGAAAGTGATGCGCGGAGTGACCCATGCGCAATTTCGTGGGGAAGTCCTATTCCCAACAAAACGTGAGACGGGTCAAGTGAGCCTGATGTACAAGCACTTCCGCTTGAGACTACATATCCCATCATATCAAGGCTGAGGAGCAAACTCTCACCCTCAATATATCTGAAGCAGAAGCTTGTATTATTGGGAAGTCTTTCCGTTCTGTGACCGTTAAGACGGGTATAGGGGATGCTTTCAAGTATTCCGTCGATTATTCTGTCACGGAGTTTTACAAGCTTCTTAGTCTTTTCTTCCATACCGTCTACCGCTTCTGTAAGGGCTTGTGCCATACCGACTATACCTGCAACATTTTCTGTTGTAGCACGTCTTCCAAGCTCCTGCGCACCGCCGTGGAGAAGATTTTCAATCTTTACCCCCTTGCGGATGTAAAGTGCACCTACACCCTTGGGTCCGTGGAATTTATGTGCCGACATAGAAAGAAGGTCAATATTCATTTCCTTTACATCAATGGGAACGGCACCTGTCGCCTGCACCGCATCCGTATGGAAATATACTCCTTTTTTACGGCATATAGCACCTATTTCCTTAATTGGGTTAATTGTGCCTATTTCGTTATTAGCAAACATTACTGAAACAAGAATTGTTTCGTCTGTGATTGCGTTTTCAATATCTTTCGGGTTTACCATACCGAATTCATCAACGGGAACATAAGTAACTTTAAATCCCTGCTTTTCGAGAAATTCGCAGGTATGAAGCACCGCATGATGCTCAACCGTTGTTGTTATAATGTGGTTTCCCTTATCTTTATTTTTAAGTGCTACACCTTTTATCGCCCAGTTGTCAGCCTCACTTCCGCCGCTTGTGAAAAAGATTTCCTTTTCATCTGCGCCGATTGCGGATGCAACCTTACCACGAGCTTCCGTAAGAGCCTTTCTCGCCGCCTGACCGGCTGAAGTATATGTTGACGATGCGTTTCCGAAAGTTTCAGAAAAGTAGGGCAGCATAGCCGCTATAACGCTGTCTTTCATTTTTGTTGTGGCAGCATTGTCCAAATATATCATAAAATGCTTCCTCTCTTTTTGATTCCACGCGCAAAAAACACGTCCACATTACAGTATATTACTATTTACGCTAAAAATCAAGCAAGATTTTTGAATTTAGTGATTTTCTTCGTCTTTATGCATCCAACGGATAACCTTGCCGATTATATGGAACTCATCCCTTTCCTTGTCAAGCCTGATATCGGGATAAAGTCCACTTGTATTATCAGCCTTGAGAACAACCTCATTACCATTCATATATACACGTCTGATAAGGCTGTCAGTACCTTTAAAAACGCAGGCAATCTTATCACCGTTTTTTACAGTATCACCCATACGCACAATAACGCTGTCCCCGGGGCAGATGTGAGAATCAATCATAGACATATCTTTCATTTTTATCCCAACATACTCATATCCCCTAAGCTCATCACGGCTGAGGAACATACTTTCCACAACCAGTTCAGGCTGAAGAAATGGTTTGTCACAGCTTATATATTCAGCTACATGAACAATTTTGGAGCCATCACCAACAGAGGGAGATACGCAGTTTGTCAATTCTTCGACGGAAACGGCAAAAACTTCGCAAACTTTTTCAATGAATTTCATATCGGGCGCAGGAAGATAGCCCGTTTCAACATTTTTTACGGTAGTAATCCCAACGCCTAAAACACGGGCAAATCCCTCAAGGCTAAGTCCTGAATTTTTTCTGATATTTCTAATGTGCAATCCTATCATACTCATAAAAACACCCCTCATCGGAATATGTCTATAAATATTTTACCATATAAAAAATGCTTTTTCAAGAAAGAAGTGCCATATTTATCCCCTCCGAGATTATATCAGAAATCTTTTCACTTATACTGTCAACATCGTTAGGAGTTACTATCATATTTTGGTTTTGCCGTGAAATATTTTCTGAAATTTTTTCCATGTTATTTGCTGACATTGCCTTGGTCATATCTGAAACAAGAGTTACCGCATCTACAACCATAGGTACTCCAATTGCAATGACGGGGATTCCCATGGTCTTTTCAGTAAGTTCTTTTCTGTTGTTTCCCACTCCGCTTCCCGGACAAATTCCCGTATCAGAAAGCTGAACAGTTGTGCCTAATCTATCAATATTTCTTGCGGCAAGTGCGTCTACCGCAATGATGATAGAGGGATTTGATTTTTCTTTGACTCCCTGCACAATTTCTCCCGTTTCAATGCCAGTGATGCCAAGCACACCGGGAGCAATGGCACTTACCGGACGAATGCTGAAATTATAGCCTGCACCGCCCTCTTTTGTGATATGACGGGTTACTGTAACCTTACTGACGGTTTTAGGTCCGATGGAATCGGGTGTAATATATCTGTTTCCCAGACCCACAACGAGAACAGAGGACAAATCCATAGGCGACAGCAGTTTCTTAAGTTCATCACCTACTGCTTTTGCCCCCCTGTCAAAAACATCATCATTTTCAAAAATTGTTCTGTCTATTTCAACTGTTACATAGTTCCCCTTGGGCTTACCTATTTTTTCCGCACCCTCGTCTGTTGTTATTTTTACATGAGTTACTGTTATACCGTCGTTGTCGTGGGCAAGACTTTCCACTCCCACAATTTCTTCGGCAAACATTTCTCTTAATTCAAGGGTAAGGTCAGTTCTTATCGGCATCTTCCTGTTCCTCCTTTTTTTCGTCATCCTGTGTCAATTCAAGATATGCCTTGTGCTGAATGAGAAGTTTCATATTTTCACCCAGAACACTGTCGGAGGATAATGTGTCGTTTGTAAGCGGTGTATCTTTTTGCATTTTTATCAACCTTTCAAATATTTTTCTTTATTATTTGTAAAAGGACTGAAAAAATGCAAAAAAGACCGCTTCTTTCGAAGCGGTCTTTTAAAATTTTACGATTAGTTTGTGATAACCTGCTCTGTTTCCTTGTCAAAGATATGAATCTTTTCAGGATCGATAGCAATGCTGATTGTTGTATTAATCTTAGCATCGCTGTCAGCCTTAACACGAGCAACAAAGTTCATACCATCAATTACAAGGTAAAGATATGTTTCAGCACCCATCATTTCGGTTACTTCAACATCAGCATCTACCTTGCTGTCTGCATATTTTGCAAGAGAATCCTGGTCATCATAAATGTCTTCGGGACGGATACCCATAACAACTGTCTGGCCAATATACTTTTCAGCCTTTGCAGCTTTGTCAGCTGTAAGCTTAATTGTGTTTGAACCGAATTTAACGCAGATGTTACCATCTTCGTTAGCAATTACTGCATCACAGAAGTTCATCTGGGGAGAACCAATGAAGCCTGCAACGAACATATTAACAGGATGGTTGTAAAGCTCGGAAGGAGAATCAACCTGCTGCATGATACCGTCTTTCATAACAACAATTCTTGTACCCATTGTAAGAGCTTCTGTCTGGTCATGAGTAACGTAGATGAATGTTGTCTGAAGTCTCTGATGAAGCTTGGAAATCTCAGATCTCATCTGTACACGAAGCTTAGCATCGAGGTTGGAGAGAGGTTCGTCCATAAGGAATACCTTGGGCTCACGAACGATAGCACGACCAAGTGCTACACGCTGACGCTGACCGCCGGAAAGAGCCTTGGGCTTTCTTTCAAGAAGATGTTCAATATCAAGGATACGAGCAGCTTCATGAACTCTCTTATTAATTTCAGCCTTAGGAGTCTTTCTGAGCTTAAGACCGAATGCCATGTTTTCAAATACTGTCATATGAGGATAAAGAGCATAGTTCTGGAAAACCATTGCAATATCTCTGTCCTTGGGAGCTACGTCGTTCATAAGCTTATCGCCTATGTAAAGTTCACCTTCGCTGATTTCTTCCAAACCTGCAATCATTCTGAGAGTTGTGGACTTACCGCAACCGGAAGGACCAACGAGGATAACAAACTCCTTATCTTCGATATCCAAGCAGAAATCTGCAACGGCTGTAACGCCGCCGGAATATCTTTTATAGATGTTTTTCAATTGTAAACTTGCCATTTTTTGATGACCTCCTAAAAAAATTACGCAACACATCAATTTACATTGTCTATATTGTAACACATTATTTAGTATTTTCAAATACCTGCATTTCACAAATTTAGTGATTTTCTTTTGTAAACATTGCACAAGTATTTTGTTTCTTCTTCTGTAAGAACTCTGTAACCCCCTGTTTCAAGAGCTTCATCAAGGTGAAAATCGCCATAGGCAATTCTTTTAAGATAAACAATTTCGTTTCCCACAGCCTTTGCCATACGCTTTATCTGATGAAACTTTCCCTCTGTTATTGTGAGGTTAATTTCGTTTTCGCTTATTCTTTTAGCCTTGGCCTGTTTTGTGATGCACTCCCCTATATCCACCCCGTACTCAAGAGCTTCTATCTCTTTGTCAGTTATTGGTTTTGCCAGACGGAGAAAGTAAGTTTTTCCCACATTTTTATTAGGAGAGAGCATATTGTGAGCAAGGTCACCGTCATTTGTAAGAAGCAAAAACCCTTCGGTGTCAATATCCAGTCTTCCCACGGGGAAAAGCTGATAACGGCTGTAAGAGGGGGCAATTATATCAAGCACCGTCTTTTGCTTTTTATCCTCTGTTGCACTGACACAGCCTTGGGGTTTATTCAGCATAATATATACAAATTCCCTGTACGATATTTCCTTGCCGTCAAGGAGGACACTACAATTTTCCGCAACCTGAAAAGCAATATCTTTGACAATTGTATTTTCGACTGAAACCCTGCCGTTTTTTATAGCTTTTCTTGATTCACTTCTTGTCATTGCCGCACCATCGGACACAAACTTGTCAAGTCGCACACTATCCCCCCTTTCTTTCTCTTTATTTTATCATATTTTTTCTTCTATTTCAATTACTCTTTACTACTTTTTATTGGAATCATTATTCCATCCAAGGTAATACTTGAAATATCACCGCCGATTATCTTTCCGCCCAACACAATGATATTAGCACGGGCGTTTTCCGACGGGATTAGATATGTGTACCTCTTGCACTTTTTCCCTTTATACAGTGAAAGGTCGTAGCCTTTTTCTTTCAAAAGATTGTTATAATTTTCCCACACGCTGTTGAATTTTAAAGGAATTTCAAGCTCCACCACCTCATACGGAGTTTCAGAAACATCATCATAGCCCATCTGTCTGACTATTTCAGAAAAGACGGGCTGCGGTTTTTCCTGAGAAATTCTGAAAACCAGAATCAATCCTACCGAGATAATAAGAAGCAACAAATATTTTTTCATAAAAAAACACCCTTTCGGAATATTTCTATTCCAAAAGGGTATCTCTTATTACTCAGCAGAGAAAGGAAGAAGTGCAATCTGGCGAGCACGCTTAATAGCAATTGTAAGCTGACGCTGATGCTTTGCACATGTGCCTGTAATTCTTCTGGGAAGAATCTTTGCTCTCTCTGAAACATAACGACGAAGCTTAGCAACGTCCTTGTAATCGATATCAGAAACCTTATCAACACAGAACTGACAAACCTTTTTCTTAGGCTTTCTTGCTCTGAAAGGTCTTTCTGTCTTATCCTTTTCCATCATGGCTAAAACCTCCTTAAATTAGTATATGAGAATGACATCCCATCTACCTTAGAATGGTAAATCATCATCTGTACCCATGGGAGAAATAGGCTCGGGAAGCGAACCGAAGTCACCTGCGGAAGCAAAATCATCTCCGCCCATACCGGCCTGAGCATCTCTCTTGCTTTCAGCAAAATAAACCTGATTTACTACAACATCTGTAGCATAACGCTTCTTACCGTCCTGGTCATCCCAAGAGCGTGTCTGAATACTTCCCTCAAGAGCAACCATGCTGCCCTTCTTGAAGTATTTGGAAATAAACTCCGCAGTCTGTCTCCATGCAACGCAGTTAATAAAGTCTGCCTTGCGTTCTTCGCCCGGACGGACAAAGTTACGGTCAACCGCAATTGAAAAACTGCAAGTGCTGATTCCCTGTGGTGTGCTGCGAAGTTCGGGGTCGCGAGTAAATCTGCCCATCAAAATAACCTTGTTAAGCATTTATAGTACCCTCCCTTTCTTACGCTTCCTTGCGGATTGTGATTGTACGCATAACACCGTCGGTGATTCCGTAAATTCTCTCAAGTTCCTTGGGGAATTCAGGATTTGATGCGAAGTTCACAAGAACGTAGTAACCTTCTGTCTTGAAGTCGATAGGATATGCAAGCTTTCTCTTGCCCCATACGTCTACGCTTTCAACTGTTCCGTTATCAGCGATAAGCTTCTGGAACTTCTCGGAAAGAGCATTGATTTTCTCCTCCTCAAGTGCGCAGTCAAGAACAAAAATGGTTTCATACTTGTTGATAATTTCAGCCATTTTCTACACCTCCTTCTGGTCTTTGGCCTCGGGCTTTCCCGAAGCAAGGATAGCATTTCATTAAAATGCTATGTTATTATATACTCCTCAAATAGAATTGTCAAGAGATTTTTTGACAAATTATCTCCCGTAAATTCAAAAAGGTAGTACGCAAAAGCGTACTACCTTAGTTTGTTCCGATTATGATACGAGAGAAATCAGATAGCTCTTACAACTTTTCCGCTTCTCAAGCAACGGGAGCAAACGTGGATTGTCTTGGGAGAACCGTTAACAACAGCCTTTACAGTTTTGATGTTGGGCTTCCAAGCACGATTGGATCTTCTGTGAGAGTGGCTTACCTTAATACCGAAAGTAACACCCTTACCGCATACATCACATTTAGCCATATCTATTTCCCTCCTTAGGAATACTTCAAAATACTTCATTTCATAATGCGCATAGGTTATTCTAACAGATAAAAAACAAAAATGCAAGCATTTTTTTTATTTTTTTCAAATTTCTTCCCTGAAGAGGATGCTGAATCTTTTTTATCCTTGATTTTTTTGCCATTTATAGTATAATAATTAATATATATTTTATATAAGGAAGTAAGAAAATGAAAAATCTTATTATCATTGACGGTAACAGCATCGTAAACCGTGCATATTACGGGGTAAGACCCCTCTCCACAAAGACGGGGATTCCCACAAATGCCGTCTTCGGTTTTATGAACATAATGCTGAAATATATTGATGAGTATAAGCCTGACTACCTCTGTGTTGCTTTTGATCTGAAAGCACCTACTTTCCGTCACAAGATGTACGACCAATACAAGGCACAGCGTAAGGGTATGCCCGACGACCTTGCTGAGCAGATGCCTCATCTTAAAGAGATTCTTTCTGCAATGAACATTCTTCAGCTTTCCTTGGAGGGATATGAGGCGGACGATATTATAGGCACTGTCAGCAGAATATGTGATGAGAACGAGCTTCGTTGTAATATCGTCACCGGTGACAAGGACGATCTTCAGCTTGCAAGCGGTAATACGAGAGTCCTTCTTACTACCACAAGAATGGGGCAAACCACCACTGAGGAGCTTGACGACAAAGGTGTTTTTGAAAAATACGGTGTAACTCCCGAGGAGTTTATATCGGTCAAGGCACTTATGGGCGATACCTCCGACAACATCCCTGGGGTAAAGGGTATCGGCGAAAAAACAGCATTTGACCTTCTTTCTTACTTCCATTCCCTTGACAATATGTATGAAAACATTGAAGATGACCATATAAAAAAAGCAGCAAGGGAAAAACTTATTGCAGGAAAAGAGGATGCCTACCTCTGTTTGAAGCTTTGCACAATAGATAAAAATGTTCCTATTGATTTTAAGATTGAGGACGCATTATATAAGGAAGCAGACAATCTTACTCTCTCGAAAAAATTAGAGGAGCTGGAGCTTCGCAAAATAGCAGAAAGGCTGTGCACCCCCATAGAGGATGCACTTCCCAAAGCAGAAATACTCCCCGCAACAACAGAAATTATTGAAAAATGCAAGAGTGATGATTCTTTCTATTTTATAATGGAAGAAAAGCTTGTACAGTTTATTTGTGGAGGCAAACCATACTTTTCCGAGCCGACACTTTTAAAAGAGATTCTTGAGGATGAAAGCATTTCAAAATACACCCACGAATACAAAAAGGTGAAACACGCATTATCTTCCCTCGGAATAAATCTTTGCGGTAATTTTTACGACAGTGAAATTGCAGAATACATCATTGACCCCACAAGAAACGAATATAATATAAATGAAATTTTCACGGCATATTCGCTTCCCTTGTCTGTATCCTCTATGCCCGCACTTTACAATAAGCAGACAGAAGAACTTGAAAAGAGAGGTCAGCTTTCTCTCCTTAATGATATAGAGCTTCCTCTTGAAAATGTTCTGTACGATATGGAGGTAGCAGGATTTAAGATAGACAGGAAAGAGCTTGAAAGTTTCGCAAAGATGCTGGGTGAAAGAATATCTGCACTTGAAAGTGCCATATACTTTATGGCAGGGGAAGAAATAAACATAAACTCCACCAAACAGCTTGGCAAACTGCTGTTTGAGGACATGGGACTTCCCGTAATAAAAAAGACAAAAACAGGCTATTCCACAGATTCCTCCGTTCTGGATAAGCTTCGCGGAAAACACGAAATTATTGATTTAATTATTGAGTACCGTCATCTTGCAAAGCTGAAATCTACCTATGCAGATGCCTTTCTCCCCCTCCTTGATGATGAGGGCAGAATCCGTTCCACCCTCAAGCAGACCGTTACTGCAACAGGCAGAATAAGCTCCGCTGAACCGAATCTTCAGAATATTCCTGTGCGAACTGAAATAGGCAGAGAAATTCGCAAAATGTTTGTTGCAAAGGACGGACACCTGTTGGTTGGGGCTGACTATTCACAGATTGAGCTTCGCGTTCTTGCCCATATGGCAGGTGACAAGGTTATGCAGGATGCTTTCATAAATGATGATGACATCCATACCATAACGGCAACACAGGTTTTCAATGTTCCTGATTTCCTTGTAACAGACGATATGCGCTCCCGTGCAAAGACGGTGAACTTTGGTATTATCTACGGACAGAGCGAATTTTCTCTTGCAGGTGAGCTGAAAATCAGCCGTAAGGAAGCAAAGGAGTATATTGACAGCTATTTTGCCCATTACAGCGGTGTTAAGAATTATATGGAATCCACCATTGAAAAGGCAAAGGAAGACGGCTTTGTTACGACGGTATTTGGCAGAAGAAGATACATTCCCGAGCTGCAGGCAAAAAATTTCAACCTCCGTTCATTCGGAGAGCGTGCTGCTATGAATGCGCCTATTCAGGGAACAGCAGCAGACATAATTAAAATTGCAATGGTTAAGGTTTATGATGCACTTCGGGAAAAATGTCCTGAGGCAAAGCTGATTTTGCAGGTACACGACGAACTTATCTGCGAAGTACCTGAAAATAGTGCAGAAACCGTTGCACGGATATTAAAGGAAGAAATGGAAAATGCAGTTAAGCTTTCCGTACCTCTGCGTGCAGACGTAAAAGTGGGCAGAAGTTGGTTTGAAACAAAGTGAAAGGAAAATTCCTATGAAAATGCTCATTGGTCTTACAGGAAGAACAGGCAGCGGCAAATCAAGTGCCGCGAAAATATTTGAATCCTTGGGAGCTTTTGTGGCAGATTGCGACAAGATTGCACATCAGGTTCTTCGGGATGAAATAGTCAAGCAGAAATTGTGCGTTTTGTTTTGTCCCGACATTCTTGACAAAAACGGTGAAATTGACAGAAAGGCACTTGGGAACATAGTCTTTTCTAATAAAGAGAAACTCAATCAACTAAACAGTGTTGTTCACGGTGCCATTGTAAAAAAATGTGTTGAGCTGTGCGAAAATTCGGGCAAGGGCATATGCCTGATGGACGGTTCTGAGTTGGAATCAAGCGGTGCAGACAAACTATGCAGACACATTGTAGTTATTACTGCAGATGAAGAAACCCGCCTTGGAAGAATTATGGCACGGGATAATATTGACAGAGATTCCGCACTAAGGAGAATAAAGGCACAGACCGATTACTCTAAAGATGCAATTGTTATAGACAACAGCGAGGGCGAGGAAGTGCTTTATGAAAAAATAGTTTCCTTGTATAATCAGTTTTTGGGAGAAATCAATGAGTAAAAAATATTTAAGACTGTTTTCTGCCATCATATGCATAGCTTTGATTATCTGCATTTCCTTTTTTGCACTAAGAAAGCTGTTTCCCACCCCATATCAAGCTACCGTAGACAAATACTGTAAAAAATACTGCGTGGACAAATGGCTCGTCACTGCACTTATAAAAGCGGAAAGCAATTTTAATGAAGATGCCGTAAGCCATGCAGGAGCAAAGGGTATTATGCAGGTAACCGACGAAACCTTCTCATTCTGCAGGGAAAATACAGATATTAAAAACCCCGATATTTTCAGTCCCGATGCAAACATTCACGCAGGCGTGTGGTATCTTTCTTATCTTATAAAAAAATATGACGGTAATACACAAAATGCACTTGCCGCGTATAATGCAGGAATGGGAAATGTCGACAGATGGCTTAAAGATGCAAGATATTCCCCCGACGGAAAGACCCTGAAAAAAATTCCGTTTTCTGAAACAGTTCGCTATACAGAAAAAATCAACAGATATAAAATTATTTACAGCATCCTTTATTAATATAAGGAGATACAGATGAAAAAAATACTTTTAATTATTA
>JAZUPX010000146.1:0-11176 GCA_045605405.1 Clostridia bacterium | reverse complement strand
TTGTAACTGCATCGATAAAAGGACGGTGAAGCTCGATTTCATCGGGGCAATTGTCACTCATGGATTTAAGCTCTTCAATAGAGCCGATTGAATGCTGATGTCCGCATTCGCAAATCCAGATATTAAGAGGTGTACCCCAATATCTGTCACGGCTTACTCCCCAATCCTGAACATTCTTCAGCCAGTCTCCGAATCTGCCCTTACCGATTGTTTCGGGAATCCAATTAATTGTTTCGTTATTGCGGATAAGGTCCTCCCTTACCTCTGTCATCTTTATAAACCAAGACTCTCTTGCATAGTAGATGAGAGGTGTATCACATCTCCAGCAGAAAGGATAGTCGTGCTCAAACTTGGGAGCATCGAAAAGGAGTCCTCTTGAATCAAGGTCAACAAGCACCTTGGGGTCTGCATCCTTTACGAAAAGTCCTGCAAAGGGAGTTTCGGAAGACATATTACCTGCTGCATCAACAAGCTGTACAAAAGGCAGGTCGTAGCGTCTTCCCACCTGTGCATCGTCCTCACCGAAAGCAGGTGCAATATGAACGATACCTGTACCGTCGGACATTGTTACGTAAGAGTCACAGGTTACGAAGTGACCTTTTTTCTTCTGTTTTTCACAGATAGGCTTTACGCAGTCAAAGAGAGGCTCGTATTCCTTATGTTCAAGGTCAGTACCCTTGTAGGTTTCAAGAATTTCATATGCAGCAGTATCCTCTGTTGCAAGCTTACCTAAAACTTTGTCAAGGAGTGCTTCAGCCATATAATAGGTATAACCATCAGCAGCCTTAACCTTGCAGTAAGTATCGTCGGGATTTACGCAAAGAGCAACGTTTGAGGGAAGTGTCCAGGGAGTTGTTGTCCAGGCAAGGAAATAACTGTCCTCACCAACCACCTTGAAACGAACTACTGCAGAGCGTTCCTTTACATTTTTGTAGCCCTGTGCAACTTCGTGAGAAGAAAGGGGTGTTCCGCAACGGGGGCAGTAAGGAACAATTTTAAAGCCTTTGTAAAGGAGTCCCTTATCCCAAATTTGCTTGAGTGCCCACCATTCGGATTCGATAAAGTTATTGTCATATGTTACATATGGGTCATCCATATCAGCCCAGAAGCCAACTGTCTGTGAGAAATCCTCCCACATACCCTTATATTTCCATACACTTTCCTTACACTTTGCAATGAAAGGTTCAAGACCGTACTGTTCAATCTGCTCCTTGCCGTCAAGGCCGAGAAGTTTCTCAACCTCAAGTTCAACGGGAAGACCGTGTGTATCCCAACCAGCCTTACGGGTTACTTTGTAACCTTTCATTGTTCGGTAACGGGGAATCATATCCTTGATAACACGTGTCAAAACGTGACCGATGTGAGGCTTTCCGTTAGCTGTGGGAGGGCCGTCATAAAATGTGTAACTTTCGCAGCCGAGGCGGTTTTCAATACTTTTTTCAAAGATATTGTTTTCGCGCCAGAATTTGCCGATTTTCTTTTCTCTCTCGACAAAATTGAGAGTGGTATCAACTTTGTTGTACATAGTTTTACCTCCAAAAAATATATAAATTAATAATAAACGTAAAAAAACTCCGCCCTCTAATCAGGACGAAGTAATCGCACCACCTAATTAGCATACCATCATATGCATCCCCTTAACGGAGGGATTTCCCGTTACAAGCTACTTAATTCACCTGCACAGCTCGGAAGTGATATTCACGGAAATCTACTTTGCATCGGGCTTACACCGTCCCCGACTCGCTTCGCATTTTGAAAACCGCTACTGTCTTCGTCACAGCCTTTGTATGTAGTTCCCCATAAGTATAATACTTCCTATCAAAAATGTCAACTGTTTTTTGTTGACATAAGGCGGAAAATATTATAAAATATATTATGTATAATAATATACATATGAAACGGAGGTTTACTATATGGATAAGCTGATTCTTGTAATTGAGGACGAGGCTCCCATAGTTGAAATATTGAAATTTAATCTTACAAAGTCGGGTTACCGTGTACTTACCGCTTTTGACGGTGAGGAGGGTTATCGCCTTGCATTAAGCGAAAAGCCTGACCTTATTCTCCTTGATGTAATGCTTCCCAAGATGGACGGGTTTGAGGTTTGCAAAAAAGTCCGTGAGAAGCAGTCTACCCCCATTATCATGCTTACTGCAAGGGATGAAGAGGTTGATAAAGTACTTGGTCTTGAGCTTGGTGCAGACGACTACTGTACAAAGCCCTTTTCCGTACGTGAGCTTATGGCACGTGTCAAGGCAAATATCCGACGTACATCTGCCGATGCTCCTGCTAATGAAACCAGTGACCTTATTACATTCCAGAATCTTACCATTTATCCTTCAAGATATGAAGCTTCAAAGGATGATAAGGTTATTGATTTGACTCTGCGTGAATTTGAGCTTTTAAAGTTCCTTGCAATTCAGCCGGGACAGATATTCACCCGTGAAACTCTCCTTGAAAAGGTTTGGGGATATGAATATTTCGGTGATGTGCGTACTGTTGATGTAACAGTTAGAAGACTTCGTGAAAAGGTTGAAGACAACCCTGCCTCCCCCAATTTTATTATGACAAAACGTGGTGTAGGATATTATTTTAACAAATAGCCGAAAACGAGTAAGGTTGGTTTAAGATGTTTAAAAGTATTCAGTGGAAAATAATAGCAATATTTTTGTTGCTTACCGTCAGCGTAATGATAGTTGTCGGTACTTTTCTGATACAAAATATTTCCGCTTACTACTATAATGATTTCTACACTTCTCTTGATTCGCAAGTATTTACAGAGGATGTTGTTGCTGACTTCGAAGAAACAACTGATGGTACTGATCCTCTTTATAAATGCCTTGACCTGCTGAAAGTATATTCTGTACGAATGGGAATTGACTCGTTTCGTAATTACTATGTGCTTGACAGCTCGCTGAATATTCTCGGTGGCTCCTCCTCAGAAACAGGTACTCGTGAAGCTACTCCCAATCTGGTGCTTGCCCTTGACGGAAAGCGAGGTAATGTTTCCGAGCAGGATTCTGAGATTATGGACTATGCACTTCCCATAAATAATGGACAGTATATAATTTATATTACCGACTCAATGCAGGAGGTAAACGAAATCACCACCAATATGTACATCAACATATTCTGGGCACTTCTTTTCGGGCTTCTCATCAGCTTGATTTTAGGATTCTTCCTGTCAAACACTATTATTGCACCTATTTCCACGCTCCAGCACCGAAGTGAGAGTATGGCAGAGGGTGATTTCACCCACAAAATCGAGGTGCGTTCCCGTGACGAAATAGGACGGCTCACCATTGCATTTAATGAAATGGCAGCAAAAATCAATACCAGTCTGGAAGAAATTCAGGCCGAAAAGAATAAAGTTGAAGCAATTCTTTTAAATATGACAGATGCCGTTCTGGCATATGATAACAATGGTGTTTTAATTCACATAAACCCTGCCGGCGAAAAGCTTTTAGGAAGCCACAGGGAAAAATCCTTTGACGAGCTTTCCGATATGCTTGAGGCAAACATTTCCCTTTACAGAATATTATATATTGATGCCAATCAGACGATTGAGCGTGATATAGAATTTCAGGGGAAAAATTTGAAGGCATTCTTTACACCGTTTAATACCGAGCGTTCTCTTACAGCAGGTGTTGTGGTGGTATTTCAGGATATTACACGCCGTCAGATGCTTGACAACGCACGACGTGAATTCGTTGCAAATGTATCCCACGAGCTGAGAACTCCCCTTACTACAATAAAGACATACGCAGAAACCATTTCCGATATGGGAGAGGAAAATGTTGACAGCTCTGTTCTTCACTTCGTAGGCGTTATTGAAAACGAAGCAGACAGAATGACAAGGCTTGTTAAAGACCTTCTCACCCTTTCCCAGCTCGACAGTTCAAAGATTATTGAACGAAGAAAGAAGTTTGATTTGTCACAGCTTATTTCCTCTGTGGTTGAAAAGCTGAGTATTTCCGCAAAGCAAACAGGTCATATAGTAAAGTTAGATATAAATATGAGTTCTCCCGTTTGCTTTGGTGAACCTGACGCAATTGAGCAGGTTATAACAAATATTATTTCCAATGCAATCAAGTACACTCCCGGGGGCGGAAAGGTTAATATAAAGTGCTACGGAGATTTTTCTAAAGCATATATTACTGTTCAGGATAACGGTATCGGTATTCCCGAAAGTGACCTCCCGCGTATATTTGAAAGATTCTACCGCGTGGATAAGGCAAGAAGCCGCCAAAGCGGGGGTACGGGGCTTGGGCTTGCCATTGCCAAAGAAATTATCCTCCGACACGAGGGTACAATTGAAATAGAAAGCCCCCAGCAAAAGGGTACAATTGTAAAAATAATGCTTCCCCTCTATAAGTTGGATGAAAAGGAAGATATTACCTGAAAAAAGTAATGAATCATTAAGCTGTTTGTAACACGGTTGTAACATTGATGTTGTATAATGAAATCAGGTAAAAAGGCGTTTTGGATATTTTGAGGTGTTATTATGAAAAAAATAAGTGCATTTTTGATTGCTTTGACAATAATTTTGTCAGCCCTCTGTGTTTCGGCTGCAAACCCATCAAGCATTTCTGCAAGCGATAATGGTAATGCAACCAATCTTATAGTGGTTAAGAAGCCGGAAACAAAGAATTCAGCTACACTTAAAAGAACATACGGAATCACCGGTACAGGAAAAAACGGTGTCAGTGTTGCTTACTACAAATGGAATGGCACATCTTATGTTTCTGTTAAGGACCCCAACGGTGCAATGTCACAGACTAAGATTGGTACAGCAGGCGTTTTCTATAAGCAGGTTGCTTTGGGCGACGGACACAACAGATTTGCAGTAAGGGCTGAAGCTCCAAACGGTACATATCAGGTTGTTTATTTTGACATCAACGTACTCAACCAGAACATATTAACCAATGTAAACGGTTTTTCAAACGGAATACAGTCACTCTTTAACGGCTGGATGAATTGACGACATTCTGCACAGAGCTTCAGACATCGGTCTGAAGCTCTTCCTTATTCTAAGGAGGTGAACATATTTGTTCAGAGAAAAAATCAAGAGCTCTGCTATTTTGCTTCTCATAGTTAATTTAATATTTCTGACGGGAAATCTGTGGTTTACCAACTCCGGAAAATTCACACGCGAAATCATCATCGAATATGTTCGCCGGATTCCTGTTGTAGAAACATTTTTCCCTATTGAGCCTGAATACAGTATTTCAAAGGATAATCTTTCAAAGCCGAGAAAATTCCTTATTAATGATGGCTCACTCTGGATGGCATATTACAATACGGATATAGGTTTCTCCCCCATTAACGAAAGAACAAAGGATATTATAACAGGCTTGTTGAAAGGAGAAATCACCGCAACAAAAAAAACCGACCGGCAGACATGGGAGGCAGGTCTTGAATCCTTGAGCATTTATGTAGAATACCCCGTGGCATTTTCTCCTGATATGTTCTGCCGTATGATGGGAACAGACGGGGAAAATATGCCAAAAGAGATAAGTGCTTTTAAAGAATTTATAATCATTCCCTCAATCGGTGAAAGCGACCTTTGCGTTTTAGCACGTGATAATAATTCCCCTGACGAAATTTATGCGTATATCCTTCAGGAGAATTATACACTCCCCGCATCTGACCTTTCAATATATACAACAACTGATGACAGTTACTATCAGCCTGCTTTCAGCACGGGGTTGGAGCTTGCGGAAGACAGCAATGTTTCTCTTGCTCCGCTGGTACTGTTTTCCGATTCTCTGCCCTCTACAAAGGTTTTAAGACCTCAGAATCTTATAAAAAGTTCAAATGGCAGACTTCTTGAAAATTTTGGGTTTAATTCTGAAATGACTCCATATGTGGACAGCGAGGGCGGAACTAACTATATTGCAAACTATGCAACGGCAAAGCTTTTCCCTGACGGAATTTTTGAATATACTGCTATTTCTGACGAACGCGGAATACTTTTAGATGAAAGCGGAAACAGTTTCAATGTTCTTAATGCATCCATTGACTTTGCGGAGCAGACCTGGGGCTGTATTTCAAACGAGCCTTTGAGTATTCTTGTGAGCAGTGACCTTTCAGGTTATGACAGTTCAAAGGCATACACGTTCAAATTTGACTACTACTGCAACGGCAGACCCGTAAAAATTGACCTTCCTGCAAAATACGGACATAAAGATATGAACTGTGCAATAGAAATCACAGTGAAAGACGGAAAACTTATTTCCTACCGTCAGTATCTGCGTTCATATAAAACAGTAGCAGATTATACGTTGTCGGATAACTTTATAACGGCACTTGATTACTTTGTTCAGACTATTGATGATTCTACTGATGTTCCCATTGTCATTGAAGATATATATATGGCATACACAGACTCGGCATCTTCGGATGACCTTTATGTTACCTGGCTTGCAAAAGCAAATAACGGCATTACATACCGTTATACAAAAGAGTGATTTTTAAAGTTTTCAGCTTAGAGGAGATGATACAGCTTTGAAATGGACGAAAATTAAAAATATAATTTTATGGTTTCTTCTGGCAATGAACATATTTATGATTGCTGTCATTGCCATTACCACACAAAACAGAGAGTCCGTTCCCCAAGAAGTTGTTGATGCCTCTGTTTCCGTACTGACAAAATCAGGATTCAGCATCGTCAAAGAAACTTTCCCCGATACATATCATATGCTGCCTGATTACAGCACAAAGTTTTATTCCGCAAGCGAACTTTCAAATTTATTTTTCAAAAAGCAAGCAGCTTTCAGAACTACAGGAAATTCGCTTGTTGCTACAGTAGGCTCGGAAACGCTTACTATTAACGGAAATCACTTTGTGTACGACAACGGACGGCAGCCTACAGAAACAGCATCACATTCTGCAATAAGGAAAAAGCTTGAAAGCCTTGGCATTGATATGAAAGGCGCTGTTTATGACGAGAAAGAAAACTATTTTTACAGGATGTATAACAAGGCTAATCTTTTCAATATGTCAATTCAGGCAAAACTTGATAAAGATGGAAACCTGTGTTATGTAAACGGATATTGGCCAAAGGAACTAACAGCAGGAGAACGTAAAAAATTTTCATTTCTTGAAAGTGCTGTAAAATTAAAAGACTATTTCCCAAATGGTGGCAATATTGAAGATATTGAATTAGGCTTTTCCCTAGTCGCCAGTGGCGGTGAAAAGTATATTTTCACTCCTGCCTGGAGGGTGAAAGTCAATGGTGAACTAAAGATAATAGAATAAAAAAATCAGACTCAGCTGAGTCTGATTTTTTTATTCTATTATTATGTAATTACTTATTCTGTGCTTCAAGAGCCTTTTCCTGTTCTTCCTGAACATCTTTAAAAGCAGAAATCATTGGCTTAATGTCCTTTTTACCCTTTAGAACTCTGTCTATGTAGTTATTTGTTATCTTGAGAACAAGACCTGAAAGTGCAATTACACCGATAAGGTTAGGTACCATCATAAGACCGTTGAATGTATCAGATATATCCCAAGCAAGAGAGGATGTAAGAAGTGCACCACACATAATTGTTATAAGGTGGATAACTTTATAAGCCTTTACAGACTTCGTACCGAAAAGGTATTCCCAAGCCTTTGTACCATAATGGTCCCAACCGAGAACAGTTGTGAAAGCAAAGAGGAGAATTGCTACTGCAATAAATCTTTCACCCCAGATGCCGAAAACATTAGCAAAGGATTTTGCCACAAGAGTTGCATCGGAAAGACCTTCTGCAAGAGCACCTGTTTCAAGATTGATAAATCCTGATGTAAGAACAACGAGTGCTGTCATTGTGCAAACAATCATTGTATCAGCAAATACCTCGAAGACACCCCAGAGTCCCTGACGGACAGGCTCTATAACATTGGAGTTAGAGTGAACCATAACGGAAGAACCAAGACCTGCTTCATTAGAGAATACGCCTCTCTTACAGCCCTGTGTAACAACTGTCTTTATAATTGTACCACCTGCAGCACCGATTACGGCCGGAACTGAAAATGCATACTTGAAGATAGCTGCAAAGGCTGCACCGATAAGTTTGTAGTTAATTCCTAAAATAATCAAGCTTCCTGCAACAAAAAGCACAACCATAAAAGGAACAACTTTCTCCGCAAAGCTTGCAATTCTCTTAAGACCGCCGAGAATGATAAGTGCTGCAATCACAAGAAGAACTACACCAACAATTACGTGATAAAGAGAAACACCCTCATAAAGAACATTTGAAGAAAGTGCAGAAATATCAAACGCTGAAACAATGTTTACAACGATTTTGTTAATCTGTCCCATTGCACCGATACCGAAAGATGCCAAAATTGCAAAGATGGAGAAAAGAACTGCAAGAATTTTACCAATGTGCTTGCAACCCTTCATCTTACCAAGACCGTCCTGAAGATAGTACATAGCACCGCCGGACCATTCACCGTCAGAATTCTTTCTTCTGTAATAGATACCAAGAACATTTTCGGAGTAGTTTGTCATCATACCAAGAAATGCTGCAACCCACATCCAGAAAACTGCACCGGGTCCGCCAAGTGTAATAGCTGTTGCAACACCTGCGATATTACCAACACCGATTGTAGCTGCAAGTGCAGTACAGAGAGCCTGAAACTGAGAAATTGATTTTCCCTTTACGTGTCCCGATACATCCTTATTAAAAAGACTGCCGAGAGTTTCACGCATCCAGTGACCAACCTTTCTTACCTGAAAAACACCGGTCAAAACCGTTGTAAGAAGACCTGCAAAAAGCAGAAGCCACATGCCGTTACCCCAGACAAAGCTGTTGATAACATCATTGAAATTTGCCAACTGATTCATCATTTAAAATACTTCCTTTCTTTCGTTAGGCATAAGAGAATTGAACCTCATATGCCTTAAACTTGTTAAATTTGAATTCTTTTTATTTGTCGTCCTCGAAAGGCGACAGCCTATCTTCGCCCTTCGCACAAAAATCATATCCAATTTTCCTGCGTTTAAGGTCGAAGAGTTTCAAAACAAGAAATTTTGTTATAAGACAAAGAAAATTCAATAATAATACTGTCGTATGTTTGCAGAATTTTCTGCAGTATTATGCAAAATTTCTGTTTTAAAACCATATTAGGTTCGATTATCTTATGCCTAAGGGAGGGGTTGTTATTAAAAAGGCAATTAAATTTATATTTGATATTCTGGGACGTATTTCAAAGGACCGCATCGGCGCACAGACGGCACACGCCGCCTTTTTCGTAACGGTTTCCTTTGTTCCGTTTCTGATGCTCCTTATCAGTATGATTAAATTTGTCCCGATAGAAGAGGGCAAACTGCTTGAGGAAATCGTGTCGGTGTTCCCGAAAAGCTCGCGGGGGCTGGTGGAAACATTAATTACCGACACCTACTCTAAAAGCGATACTGCATTGATGTCGATAACAGCCGTAACCACCCTTTGGGCGGCATCTATCGGTGTTTTTTCTTTAGTGAGGGGATTAAACCGTGTTTTCTGTGCTGATGAAACGCGAAATTTTATTATTGTACGCATTGTGAGTATGTTCTACACCCTCCTTCTGATGGCACTTTTTATTTTGTGTTTGGCATTCTTTGTTTTTGGCAATACTATTACTGAGTGGATTGCAGGCTATGTGCCGTGGCTGTTCAGCATAACCCCCCTTATCAGGATTCTTAAGCTGATAATCGGTGTTTTGGTTTTGTCTGGCATCTTTCTTGGAATGTTCAAAATTATTCCCAACAGAAAAACAAAACTGTCAATGCAGCTTCCCGGTGCGCTGATAGCGGGTGTTGGCTGGGTAGGATTTTCTGACGTGTTTTCCTGGTATTTTGAAAGAGTGGCGGACTTTTCCATTTACAGTACACTTTCCATTCTTGTGTTCTTTATGCTGTGGCTTTTTGTGTGTATTTATATCCTTTATATTGGCGCGGAAGTCAACAAATATTTGGAGGATGCACACGAATACAAGGCTCTTCATAAATAATACGAAAGGAAAGCTCTGTAAAAAATTGAAAATAACTCTTTGACAAAAATTGTGAAAAGTGTTATAATAATATTGTAGTTTTATGGCAGAATGTATCGAGGACGGAGGCGTACCATGTACAAAATTGGTGACAGCGTTGTGTATCCTATGCATGGCGCAGGAGTCATTGAGGATATTGAGCAGAAGGAAATTTTGGGAAAACAGCAATCATATTATGTGATGCGTATGCCCATAGGTGATATGAAAGTTATGGTCCCAATGGAAAACGCTGCAGGGGTAGGTATGCGTGACGTTATAGGAAAGGCGCAGGCTGAAAAGGTGCTTTCTGAGTTCCGTACCGTAGAAACTGATGTTATACAAAACTGGAATAAAAGATTCCGTGAAAATATGGTAAAGATTAAGAGCGGTGACATTTTTGAGGTTTCCGCCGTTGTAAAGAGTCTTATGCTCCGCGACAGACAGAAAGGACTCTCCACCGGGGAGAGGAAGATGCTCTCCAATGCAAAGCAGATTCTTATCAGCGAAATTGTAGTGGCAACAGGTATCGACCATAGCAGTATTGAAGAACGCCTTTACGGTATGGTTGATGAAGAGTTGGCAAAAGGGTAATTATCAAAGGCTTCTCCGAGAGGAGAGGCCTTTATTTAAACTTTCACGAGGAGTGAAAATATGTACAATGGAAAAACCATATCAGCAATAATAGTTGCGGCAGGAAGCGGAACGCGTATGGGCAGGGACAAAATGCTTATTGACCTTTTCGGGAAAAGCGTGCTTTCCCGTACCGTGGAGGCTTTCTCAGGCACAGGCTTTTTTGATGAAATAATCGTAGTCTGTTCCGAAAAAAATAGGGATACATTTGCAGAGGAATTGAAATCATACCCCGTAAGGCTTGTGCTTGGCGGTGCAACCCGTGGGGAAAGCTCCTTTTCGGGCATTAATTCGGCACAGGGCGAGTTCCTTTTGATTCACGACGGGGCAAGACCCCTTGTTACAAAGGAAATAATAGAAAACACCCTCGTTGCCTGTATAAGAACGGGTTGTGCGGCGGCAGGCGTAAAATCCAAGGATACTATAAAAACCGTCACTCCCGACAATATGATTGCATCCACCGTTGACAGAGAAACGGCGGTGCTTATACAGACCCCTCAGGCTTTTAAAAGAGAGCTTATTAAATCAGCGTATGAGAAATTCGGTT
>JAZUPX010000145.1:0-10354 GCA_045605405.1 Clostridia bacterium | reverse complement strand
GCCATAGCACCGTCTTTTCCCAGTGTTGCAAGGGGAAGCTCTACCCCCGATTTTTGCAAAAAGGTAAGTGCTTCTTTTACATCGGCAATTGAGTCGATTTCCTTTCCCATAAGTAGGGAAAGTTCATAGCGATTGGGCTTCACCATAAAGGGCTGTGCCCTTATAACATCCTCAAGGGTTTTACCGCTGGCATCTGTAACAATCTTCTTTCCGTGCTTCTTTGCAATGCGGATAAGCTCAATGTAGAAAGAGCTGTCAAGCCCTTTCGGGAGGCTTCCTGCCGCACAGACAATGTCCGCGGAATCAATCTCATTTTCAAAAGCAAGGAGAAATGCCTTTTTTTCCTCCTCCGTTACAAGTGGTCCTGATTCGAGGATTTCTCCCGAAAGACCATTTTTGTCGGAGATATTGACACAGATACGCGTCTCCCCATCAATATGGGTGAAGCTATTATCTATCCCCTGCTTCGTAATTTCACTTTTTATAAATTCGCCGTTGAAACCGCCGACAAATCCCATTGCAAGAGTTTTATGCCCCATAAGATGTGCCACACGTGACACATTGAGTCCCTTGCCCCCTGCTGTGCAGGTAAAACGATGCGGGCGGTGTACCTCGCCCATCTCAAATTCATCTACGAAATATACCCTGTCTATGCAAGGATTTGGAGTTACTGTCAGAATCATATATCATCACCATACTTATTTTTAATTATATTCTCTGCTGTTTATTATATTTTATGCAAGATGAAAACCGTTTGCCTTTGCAAACGGTTTTCAGTATTATTTCTGTCTGCTCTTAGCTTCCTGTAACTTAATATGACGGCGCATTTTAACTTCGTCACTCATAGGCTTAATATCGCCTGCTGCCTGAAGTGCCATACGAGTCATTACGGGACCGAAAATTTCATATATAAGTACGGCAAAAAGTGTTATGTTACGGATAAGTATACCTGGCTGACCAAACTCTGCCGATGCAATTGTGCACATACCGAGAGCTACACCTGCCTGCGGAAGAAGTGTAATGCCTAAGTATTTGCAGATTTCGGGAGAACAAGAGGTCATTTTTGCACTGATGAATGTACCGAAATATTTACCGAGAGAACGGAAAATAACATATACAATACCGATAACAACAATTGCTCCCTGACTGAATACGCTGAGTTCAAGTTCTGCACCGCTTACAACAAAGAAAAGTGCAAAAAGCGGTGATGTCCATTTGTCGGACTTTTCCATAAGGTCGTGTGAAAGAGGACAGGTATTGCAGAATACCGTACCGAGCATCATACATACAAGAAGAGAGGAAAATCCAACGTGCACGGGACCAATAGTAAACTTAATCATAGAAAGTGCAACTGTAAGAACCACGAAAGTTATTGTCATATTAAGACGATTCGTGTTGGAATTAAACATTTTTTCAAGCTGGGTGAGAATCCAGCCCATAATTGCACCGAGAATAAGGGATGCAGCAATTTCAACCAATGGATTTACAAGAATTGAAATCATATCAAGATTTCCGCTGACAAGTGTCTTTGCAATACCGAAAGACACGGCAAAAACGATAAGGCCAACGGCATCATCAAGAGCAACAATGGGAAGAAGCAAATCAGTAAGCTTACCCTTTGCCTTGTACTGACGTACAACCATTAGTGTTGCTGCAGGTGCAGTTGCAGTTGCAATAGCACCAAGTGTAATTGCCTGAGAAACGGAAAGAACATCAGGCATCATTTTGTGAACAATAAAAAGTGCTACATCAACAAATAATGTTGCGACAAGTGCCTGAAATATACCGATAACAAATGCCTGCTTTCCTATATGCTTAATATCCTCCGCACGGAATTCGTTACCGATTGAAAAGGCAATGAAGCCCAACGCTACCTGAGAAATAAGTGACAATGCGTGTACCGCATCCATACTTTCAAACCCAAGCCCTGCTACACCGAGCTGTCCCATACAATAAGGGCCGATAAGCACGCCTGCAATAAGGTATGCAGTAACAGACGGCAGTTTTAAAGGCTTGAATGCTCTTGTCATCAAGAGACCTGCCAAAAGGGCAATTGACATAGATAATAATGTACTCATTTTTAAGACTTCCTTTTATTGAAATAAAAAACAAACCTTTACTATCATAGTAAATAAGAAAGAATTTGTCAACCCCATTTTGCAACAAAAAACACCTAAATCATAATTTAGGTGCTTTTTTGTTGTTTTTCTTATTTAAGTATTTTACAAAAAGTATCGTAATACTCGTCAAAGGTCTTATCAGAGGGGGTAAATTCCTGCACAGAGAAAGAATCTGCAATAATCTCACGTGCTTCCTTGAGGTCTTTAATCTCCCCTGCAGCGATAAGCTGTACTGCAATGTTACCTGCTGCAGTTGCTTCAATAGGACCTGCAATAACGGGAACATTGGTTGCATCTGCTGTCATCTGACAGAGGAAGCCGTCCTTTGTACCGCCGCCAACCATATGAATTGCTTCAAAGGTTTTGCCTGTACATTTCTGCAGGTTTTCAAAAGTATATTTATACTTCATTGCAAGAGATTCGTAGATACAACGAACGATTTCACCGTCTGTCTGGGGAACATACTGACCTGTTTCCTGACAGAATTCGCGGATACGCTGAATCTGATTTCCGGGAGGTGTAAATCTGGGGTCATCAGGGTCTATAAAGCACTGCATAGCCTTAGATTCACGTGCCATTTTTTCCATATCGGCATAGGAATAATCCTTACCCTCACGCTTGAACTGACGGCGTGTTTCCTGAATCATCCACAAGCCGATGATATTCTTTAAGAAACGGGTTGTGCGGTTATGTCCGCCCTCGTTCGTGATATTCATTTCTGCAGACATTTCGGTAATGCAGGGTTCATCCAGCTCTGTACCGAAGAGTGACCATGTTCCGCAGGAAATATATACGAAATCCTTTACCTTGGCAGGAACTGCAACGACTGCACTTGCTGTGTCATGCCCTGCAATAGCTGTAAGCATCTTGGGAGTAATATCAAGCTCCTTGCAGATGTCCTCTCTTATAGGAGCTATCTGCGTACCGCTGTCAACAAGTTCGGGGAACTTTGTAATGTCAAGACCGAGCTTGTCAATAAGCTTCTTGTTCCAATCCTTGGTATACGGGTCAAGAAGCTGAGTTGTAGATGCTATGGAACGCTCTGCATAAACCTTGCCCGTCAGAAGATAGCCGAAAAGGTCAGGCATAAGTATGAGTCTGTCAGCAAGAGCATAGAAATCGGGATGATTTTCCTTTGTTTCGAGAAGCTGATAAAGAGTGTTGATATTCATATTCTGAATACCTGTCATCTTGTAAAGCTTACTCTCGCCTATTGTTTCCTTTATTTTTTCAAATACGGGGATTGTTCTTTCATCACGGTAGTTGTAGGGGTTACCCAGCAAAAGACCGTCAAGTGTTATAAGAGCGTAGTCAACGCCCCATGTATCGATACCGATACTTTCGTAGCCATATTTTTCAGCCTTGATAAGTCCCTGCTTAACCTCATGAAAAAGCTTGGGCAAATCCCAGTAAAAGCCACCGTTCATAAGCACGGGGCCATTGTCAAAGCGATGTATTTCTTCAAGAGAAATCTTTCCGTTTTCAAATGTACCTATAATTGCTCTGCCGCTGGATGCACCAAAGTCAAAAGCTAAAACCTTCATAATTATTTCCTCCTAAATATTCAAAGAGGATGATTTATCATCCTCTTTGAATTATATCACGCCATTTATCTGTTGGCAAGAACTTCCTTTTCATATTTCTTGATTTCTTCAATTAAGTTTTGTAAGTTTCTCTTTATTGGTAATAACAATAAGTGTCATTTCTTTACTAAGGGGGTTTGCAGGGTCAACATCAATACGGACATCCCCTGCCTGCTTGACAGCAACGACATTGATTGAATATTTTTTTCTCAAATTCAGCTCAATCAATGACTTCCCATCCCATTCACTGCGCACCGGAATTTCCACCAATGAAACATCATCCGAAAGCTCTATAACATCCACAAACCCTGAGCTTAAGAGATTTTTCGCAAGTCTTGTTCCTGATTCACTCTCAGGAAGGACAACCTTATCTGCACCTATACGGCTTAAAACCTTGCGCTGAGTTTCATCCATACATTTAACTATAACAGTTTCTACACCTGACTCTTTACAAAGTATGGTTGCAATAACACTTGCCTCAAGGTTATGTGCCATAGAAATAATTACAACATCCATATTGGAAATTCCAAGTTGTTTTATAACCGCCGCATCGGTAACATCTGCACAACGGCAAAAAGGAATTGTTTCTACCGCATTATTTACCAAGGCTTCGTTTTTATCTACCGCCAGCACTTCTGCACCATTTTTTATAAGTTCCTCTGCAACGGCTTTTCCGTATCTTCCCAAGCCAAATACTGCATATGATTTTGATATACTCATAGTAACACTCCTTTTAAGTTGGCTATCCAACACTTATTTCCTCAGTCGGGTTTTTGATAATATTTTCAGATTTCTTTTTTATCCCGAATGCAACAGCGAGGGATATAGGACCTACTCTGCCAAGATACATAGTTATTATTATAATAATTTTACCCAATGTATTAAGGGTTGCTGTCAGGTTTCGGGTAAGACCGACCGTTGCAGTTGCACTTACCGTTTCGTAAAGAATATCAAGTATTTCTGAGTTTGAAATCAATGAAAGTAAAACCGTGGATATAAATACTGTTATAAACGACATTCCCAAAACACCTATTGCCTTCATTATCGAATGTCTTGATATATTTCTGTTATAAAAATTCACTTCATTTCTATTTTTGACAGCCGATACAGCCGTTGCAAAAAGAACCGCAATTGTTACGGTCTTGACACCGCCTGCTGTACCCACCGGAGAACCGCCTATAAACATAAGCAAAAGGGATACCATAGAGGACGCATCAGTCATATGCTTTTGCGGTATGGTTGCAAATCCTGCTGTTCTCGTGGTTACCGATTGAAAAACGGAAATCTGAAGCTTATCAACAAATGAGTATTGTCCTATTGTACAGGGATTGTTATATTCAAAAGCAAAAAAGAGGATTGCACCTGACACAATAAGAAATGCCGTCATTGAAAGCGCAATTTTTGAATGCAGAGAGAGGCTTCTTAAACGGTTGTTCTTTTTATTTTTTAAGACACCGAGAACATCCCACCAGACAATAAATCCTATACCGCCTAAAATAATAAGCGCACAAGTCACAATATTTATTATTGGGTTTGCTGCATATCCGCACAGACTGTCTTCCGCAATAATATCTATTCCTGCATTACAAAATGCAGATATAGAATTAAATATTGATATCCATATCCCTTTCACACCGTACTCCGGAACAAATACCGCCATATAACAAAGAGCACCGATACCCTCAACTATAAAAGTTCCCACGACAACTTTCTTTACAAAGATGACAAGTCCGGAAAGTGAATTAAGGTTAAAGGCATCCTGTATCAGCAGTCTGTTTCCTATACCAATTTTCCTGTGGAGAAGAATCATCAGCATTGACATAATGGTAATGATTCCAAGCCCGCCTACCTGTATAAGCACTAGTATAACAAGTTGTCCGAAAAAGCTCCAAGTTGAGAATGTCGGAACTGTCACAAGACCCGTTACACAAACGGAGGTTGTAGATGTAAAAAGGGCATCAATATAGCTTACTGCTTTGCCTGTTTTTGAACTTATGGGAAGATATAACAAAATACTTCCCACAAATATAGCAAGCAAAAAACTGAGCAAAATTAATTGTGTGGTAGAAAAGGAAAACCGTTTCTTTTTCATATATATTCCTCATTTTGATTGCTGTTTGGATATATTTTACCACAAGTATATATAATTGTAAAGAAAAATAGGATGTAAGAACATCCTATTTTTCTTTACCTTCATATTCTGTACTGTTCATATGTATTGCAATTTCCTGAACTGTTGACACTCCTGAAATCGTACAGGCTGTTATACAGTATGGAACTGCAACCATTGGTGCCATAATCATATAAGGAATCATAAACACCGCAAATCCAGTTACCTTGTTAAGCTTGGTATGAAGAGAAGCAAATCGCTTATATTTTACTGCAACAAAGAAATAAGAAACTATCCTTATTATAACAATAACCGTAACTGCATACCATATCCCCACAGGAAGCGTGTTCCACAGTGCAGGAAATATTTTAAGTACCATAACAGCATACAAAACAAGGTCTGCAATACTGTCAAGCATTGCCCCGAATGCGCTTGAGGTTTTTGTCTTTCTGGCAACATAACCGTCAAACACGTCGCTTATACCCGATATTGTATATATAACAAAAAATAATGCTGAGAATGGCTGTGTAAAAACAAGTAGCAGAGTTCCTATGATACGAACCATAGTAATTGCATTTGCTACATTTACATATTTCACCTTTATCGCCTTCTTTTGACATATAATGTGTCATTATATCACAATTAAGAAAGAAGTGCAAGCAAAATTATCCTATCAACATAAAAACAATGGGAATTGTTATGCAGGATAAAAAGTGTGAAACAAGTACCATTCCTGAAGGAATAGAGGTATCCTTGCCAAATGCCGCAGGAATAACAATGCTGTTAAGCCCCAGAGGCATTGAAAGGGAACATACGGCACAGATGTATGTGGTTTTATCCATGGGGATAAATTGTGCTAATAAAATAAAAATGAACGGAATTATAAGAAGCCTTACAATTGTAACTGCATATATTCCTGCATTGGTAAAGGTCTTTTTAAAGTTTATCTGAGACACAGTTATACCGGTAAGAAGCATTGCCACGGGGGACATACAGTTGCCGGAAACCGTTACCACGGATGTAATCCACGAGGGAAGTGAAATCTTTGCAAGACCGATTATCATACCGATTATCATAGCTATAAACATTGGGTTGAGGAAATTTTTAAGTTTCTTTTTTAAACTCTGCTTTATCTCCGAATCACCCATCAGAAGAGTCGGTACACCCCAGAGGTAAATCACAATCCATAAAAGCAATGTAAAAACTATATACTCAGTAAAAACTTCAGGGAAAAGAGCACTTACCACAGCATTTCCCATAAACCCGAAATTGGAAAAGCACAGTCCGTAGGTATAAATATTCTGTATGTATTTATCCTTTGATAAAAGCTTTGAAATCAAAATTACAAGCGGCACGACCACTACGAGAATTATACCACTTACAAGCAGAAGCTTCCACATAGAGGAAAGTCTTTCTACGGTAAAATCTTTTATAAAGGTTCCGCCGACAAGTGCAGGAATAAAGAGTAGATTTTCAAGCTTTGAAAGAACGGTTGCTGAATTTTCAGGAATCTGCTTCATTTTTGCAAGGAAAAAGCCTATTGCAATAAACGAAAAAAGAAAGGCTGTCTGGTTAAGTGTAGATAGAAATACTGTCATTTTTCTTAATACCTCATTTCTTTAAGTGCCGTATTTCTGGCATTAATATGCTCTTTAAGTTCATCTTTTTTAATGGTTGCAAGAGTCATCATAAAGGCATCAATCACACACATATGAGCAATACGTGCTGACACAGCCTCTATGGGATAATTCTCTTCATCGGCATAAACCGTGAGCGAGTAGTCCGACTCCCTGCACATAATACTTTCGGAAAAGCTGCTTAAAGCTACTGTTTCTGCCCCTGCCAACTTAGCATGATGCATAGCCTCTACTGTGGCTTTTGTATTTCCGCTGTGAGATATGCATATTGCGATTTCCCCTTTTTTCATATTCATTGCCATAACATTCATCTGCAAAATATCGGAATATGAATAGGCTTCTATACCCAGCTGTGAAAATCTGTATGCAGCATCCTCTGCAATTATCTTTGATGTTCCTACGCCGAAGATAAGGGTACGGCAGGCATTTGCAATTTTCTCCGCTATTTCGGTAACTTTATCAAAATCCAGCATTTTAAGGGTGTTTTCAAGTGTCTGTATACCTGAATTAAAAACATGGGTAAACACAGTTTTTGCATCGGGATTTTCCTCAATTGACGGAAGATTTTCCTCTCTGTCATGCTTTGCAATATCCCCCGCAAGTTTTATTTTAAGTTTTGTAAAGCCCTCTTCCCCTACCGATTTACACATACGGTTAACTGCTGAGGGAACACTTTCACACTCTTTGGCAAGCTGACTTATTGTCATGGATATTACTTTTTCGGGGTTTTTAATTATGTATGAAGCTATACGCTGCTCCGTGGCAGTCAAGCTTTTATATACATTGTGGAGCCTTGCAATAATCATAGCATCACCTTTAGAAATAATTTCTATATTTTTATCTTATTATGATAACCTTTTCTATTATAGCACTTTTCGGATAAATGTCAATAAAAATAATTATGTATCTTTTTTTCTTGTTTTTTCTTTTATACCGTGGTATAATTCTCTGTGATTTATTTAATTTGAGGGGGGGGCTTTTCTATGATACTGACTTTAGAACAAATTAAATCCGTTACTCAAGGTGCGGTGTACATCGATGAGAATGAAAACGGATTTTCTTTCCACCGTTTTAATGAAGAAGAAGAAAAATATTATATTTCTACTGTTTATGAAAAAAAATCCCGTTGCTCTGCGGGAATCCAGATGGTTTTTAAAACTGATGCAGAAAGTCTTCTATTGAGTGCTTCTGTACAGGAAGGCTCAACGAGAAAATATTTCTGCTTTGATGTTTTTGAAAACGGCAAGCTGACAGCAGAGTTTAAAAATTTCAGTCACGAGGATATGGCTCTCCCCTATACCGATAACATCTTTTCTCTCGGGGATTTCAGTTGGAAGTGTTCTTTTGAAAAGGGAGAAAAAACAGTACGTATAGTATTTCCCTTTTCCGTATATCCTATCATATCAGAAATAGAGCTTGGCAATGCTACATATATAGAACCCGTAAAAAGAAGCAAGACAATGCTTATGTATGGTGACTCTATCACCCACGGCTACGATTCCCTTAACCCTTCCCGTGCATATGCCGTACAGCTTTCTCATATGCTTGATGCAGAAGCGTTTAACAAAGCTATCGGTGGAGAAAGGTTTTGTCCGGGGCTAAGTGCAATAAAAAATGATATTTTCCCCGATTATATAACCGTTGCCTACGGCACAAATGACTGGTCATCTCTCTCTCAGGAAGCGCTTAATACAAATTGCCGTGAGGTTTATAAAAATCTTAAGGATAACTACCCTGAGGCAAAGATTTTTGCAATTACCCCCATCTGGAGAGGTGATTGTGATGCAGAAAAAAAGTTTCCTTTTTCGGGAGTTTCCGAAACCATAAGTAAAGTGTGTGAAGAAATTGGCAGTATAACTGTAATAGACGGATTTAATTTTGTACCTCACGAAAATGAGCTTTTTGCAGATTTAAGACTTCACCCTACTAATGAGGGGTTTGACCACTATGTAAAAAATCTGTACACAGAAATAAAAAAATATATCTGAGGGAATTTTATGAATGAATATATAAAAAGTTTTTTGGAAGAAAGATTTGTTTCCGACATTGGTTTTACGAAATGTACAGACACGCCTTTCCCTAAATTGGAAAACGCCGTTTCCCTTGTTTTTCATTTATCCAATGCGGTAGTTGACCAGATTGACGGAGCTCCTACCCACACATATTTTCAGCATTACAGAACGATGAATGCATATATGGATTCTGTGATGCATCAGCTTGTAATGGCACTTCAGCACAAGGGCTACAATGCTGCCGCCATTCCTGCCAGTCAGTCAATAGAGGGACTTAGGGGACTTTTTTCCCACAAGAAAGCCGCTGTCAGAGCAGGTCTTGGCTACATAGGAAAGAGCTGTCTTTTTATCTCACATAAATACGGTCCCCGTGTGAGGCTCGGCACAGTGTTCACAGATGCACCTTTTGAAACAGCTTGCAAGGAACAACAATCCCTTTGCGGTAACTGTACCATATGCAAGGATGCCTGCAAAGCTATGGCTATAAAAGGTGTGGAATACAAAGACGGTATGTGCCGTGAGGATATTTATGATGCAAAGGCTTGCAGCGACTATATGAAAGATAAGTTTAAGCATATAGGTCGGGGGGCCGTATGCGGTGTTTGTATGAGAGTATGCCCTAAAGGGATGTGAAAATTAAAAAAAGTAGTTTCCGTAAAGAATACGGAAACTACTTTTTTTAACGGCTGTTTCTTGCAGGAATTTTTTCCTTGAAGAGCAATGTAATACACCAAAGTCCCGCAAGACCTACGACGGTATAAATAATTCTGCTGAGAACGGCTGTCTGACCTCCGCAAAGAAGTGCAACAAGGTCAACACCGAAAAGTCCTATAGAGCCCCAGTTAACAGCACCGAGTATAGCTAATACCAAAGCTGTATTATCCATTAAAAT
>JAZUPX010000144.1:0-3724 GCA_045605405.1 Clostridia bacterium | reverse complement strand
CTAACATCTTTTGTTATCCTCTCTTTCTTCGTCTGCCTTTCGCTTTTACACCATTTACAAAACTCGTTTCAGCAATTACTTTTCTCTAAGGAGAATTCCCTAATCTTCCTGTGTTTTTCGCAAAAGGTGAAGTCTTGTACTTTCTTAAAAAGCTACTCTCACGATTCTCCCTGCCCTGTTTGTTCCTTTCATTCCAAACAATCTATGTTAAGCGTTACACCGCCGTGTTTTTTTAATATACTCCATCACTTACCGCAGGTGTGAATCAGATTATTAACTTTTTAAAAAAGTTTCTTTACTTACTTTTCCATTGGAGTGTACCTCCCTTTCCTTGATTTAAGTGTAACAGCTTTTTTGACCGTTTTCAATTGACAATTTCCGAAAATCAAAAAGCCTTTTTTTATGCAAATGGGAGAATTTTTCTGAAAGGGGTAAAAAAGTATTTACAAACGCATATTTTGTGTTATATAATAGGCTTATGGGCGTGTCAGAAAACCCCATATATTTGGCAAACCTGTCGAAAGACAGGGACGCAAAGCTTTAGTACCTAAGCAGTATATCTGTACGGTTGACTGGCCGCAACTTTTTAGTTGTGGCTTTTTTTATTAGTTGCGAGGAAAGGAGTGCTATTTTATGGAAAACAAAAATCCAATATTGATTTATGATGCTTCTTCGGGAAACGCCATTTTCAAAATTCAGTATGTGGAAAATGATAAAATTCCCGAAACACTGAATGGCGAAAGCGGATTTCATATTTACCACGTAAGAATGCTGACGGAACTGATTTTAAGACAATACGCTAAAAAATTTCCTTCCGAGTCTTTGACAGAGGAAGATATTGTTTCCATAGCAATTGCATCCTCTCTTCACGATATCGGCAAATTGAGAATACCGAAAAGTATTCTGGAATTTCCAGGAAAGCTTTCTCCTTTGGAATATGACATAGTTAAAAAGCACTCTGTGTTTGGAGAGGGAATTATTTCCTCCGTTAAAAGTGATATTTCTCCCTCCATATTAAAGTACGCACAGGAGATTGCAAGAAGCCACCATGAAAGGTTTGACGGCACAGGATATCCCGACGGTCTTTCCGGAAAAGATGTTCCGCTGAGTGCGCAGGTTGTTGCCCTTGCCGACTCCTTTGATGCTCTTACCAGTGCCAGAAGTTATAAAAAGGCATTTTCTCAGGATGTTGCAATCGAAATGATTTCCAACGGAATGTGCGGTGTATTTGACAGTTCTCTTACCGAGTGTCTGCTGGAGGTTGTAAATAACAAGGTTCTGGTTGATATCCGCGAAAGTCTCAGAAAAAGACGCAGTATTATTGAAGGCAAGGACTTTTTTGTTCCTAAAAGAGTTCTGTTTTTAGGAAATACTGGTTATCTTACGGAGGAGTTTATCCGCAGGACATATCCCCAAAGCCTTGCTATGGTAATGGGCGATTGTAATATAAAAAGCAAAAAAGGGCTGAAGGTGTATTCCGTTAAAGACCCCTCTTACAAGAGAATCTTTAATACATATGATTTTGACCTTATTGTATATTTTGCAAATGAGCTTACCTACGGTGGTGATCAGGAGAGCGATGCCCATAGTCTGCGCATGGTTCTTTCTGAGGTAAGAGCTTCCCAACCCGATACCAGATTTTTGTATCTCTCCTCTCTGGATGCGGCATTTGAGGAAAAGAGTGACAGAGCTCTTCTTTCCTCTTCAAAAGAAGCTCTTTGTGAATTTTACGCAAGCGAGTATTCACTTAATATTAAGATAATAAGAATCCCCTATCTCTTTTCAGGAAGTTATAAAAACGACTTTTTATACAAGCTGTTTGATGAATCAGAAAAGGAAGAAATCGTCAAAATAGACGAGCTTGACACTTCACGCTGTTACTTCCTTTCTATGATTGACCTGTCGGAGCTTCTTGTCCGCATTACCGACAACTGGAAAACGGGAACAGGTATTCTAAACGTCAATGAGGAGTTTTTCCTTACCTTTTCCGATATAGAAAAGAAATTTTCTTCCTTTAAAGCGGGGGTGCGTTTTGAGTATTCGGGGAAAAATTCAGGAAAGGTTTTAAACACAAACAACAAGGCGCTTAGAAATGAGTATGGCTGGTTTTCAAAAATTCCCGTTACGGAAGATTTGGCGGAGGAATATGAAAACTTCCTTAAATCAAAAAGCCTTATAATAACATCACTATATGACAAGATACGCCAATGGCTCAAGGAACACACTCTTGTAATGAAAATTGCGGAGCTTTTCATTCTGTTCTTTATTACAGAGGGACTGTTGCTTCTGACAGGATCTTCCGTTATGTTTTCCATAGTGGATTTCAGAATGGCATACATAGTAATAATGGCAACTATTCACGGGCTTCCTTTTGGCCTTGCCGCGGCAGGGCTAAGCTCTGTTTCGTGGTTCATTGCGAAAATTTTGTCCGGCACAAACTGGATGACGATTTTTTATGAGCCGTCCAACTGGTTTGCCTTTGTATTTTTCTTCCTTGTGGGTGCAATTTGCGGATATATCAAGCTTAAAAATGACGACAGCACCAAATTCCTCACAGAACAAAACGAGCTTATTGAAGAAAAGCTTATCTTTACAAAGGAGCTTTATAACGATACCTTTGAGGAAAAGAAAGCACTAAAGAAGCAGATTGTTTCTTCCAAGGACAGCTTTGGTAAAATTTTTGACATTACCCGCCAGCTTGATACTGTTGAACCAAGAAAACTGTATCTGCGTATAATAGACACCTTTGAAGAAGTCCTTGAAAACAAGAGCATCTGCGTATATTCCGTAGACGAAAACAGCCGTTTTGCAAGGCTTGAGGTTGCATCAAGAGATATTATGGCAAATGCGGCAAGGTCCATATCTCTTGAAACCTTTGCTCCCGTTGTTGAGAAGCTTCTTAAAAATGAAGTGTGGAGAAACACAGAATTTTTGCCCGGATACCCAATGTTTGCCGCTGAAGCATCAAGAAGCGGCAAGCTTCAGATTATGATTTTCATATGGCACGCTGAAAGCAGTCAGAAATCACTTTACTATGTAAATCTCTTCAAGATACTGTGCGACCTTGTTGAAATGTCTCTCATCCGTGCATATGAATATAACAAAGCAATTAAGGAAAAGCAATATATCAGCGGTACAAGGATACTTCATACGGAAGAATTTGAAGCCATGTATGAAAATTTCAAGAATATGTCCGACAGAAAGATATTCTCATTTGCAGAGCTTGACATAGGACTTAAAGGACACACAATTGACAAAGCTGACGATATGATTGAAAAGCTTATCCGTGCCAATGATGTTTTAGGTGTCAATAAAGAGGGTAAGCTGAGGCTTCTGCTTTCGCAGGCATCCTCGGAGGATTTACCCGTTATTCTCTCAAGATTTGAGGGAATTGACCTCGATATCAAAGTTGTAGAAAACTAACCGATTCAGAAAGGAGTATGTAATAATGATTTGGATTTATCTTTTTTTAATGTTGTTGCATATTCTTTGCTGTGTTCTTACATACCTTGGTATTCACACAAAAACACTAAATATACATAAATATATGTTTTTTGTAGTGCTTTTTCTCCCGTTCTGGGGTTTTCTGACGGTTCTTCTTTTGCACCATCAGGTTGCCACAAATTATGATGGCACAAAAAATATAGGTGTGGAAAAGATGCGGTTGGATTCGGAAATCTATAAATCCGTTACGGTGGAGGACAAAAAAGGCTCTGCCGTTGTC
>JAZUPX010000143.1:0-6794 GCA_045605405.1 Clostridia bacterium | reverse complement strand
GTAGTAGCAGTGCTAACTGTTGTTGCTTATATTTATCTTAAATACAGTAAACAGGGCTATGAAATTTCCGTAGTGGGTGAAAGCGAAAATACGGCAAAATATATCGGCATCAATGTAAAGAAAGTCGTTTTGAGAACAATGGCAATTTCAGGTGCCATCTGCGGTATAGCAGGATTTTTACTTGTTGCAGGAACTGACCACTCATTAAAAAGCGATACGGCAGGTGGAAGAGGCTTTACCGCAATTATGGTTTCATGGCTTGCTAAATTTAACCCCGTATTTATGGTACTTACCTCACTTTTAATTGTATTCCTGCAAAAGGGTGCTTCAAAAATTTCCGAGGTGTATCGTCTTAATTCGTCTTTTTCTGATATCATTACAGGTATCATCATATTTTTCATTATAGGCTCAGAATTTTTTATAAATTACAAGCTTAAAATAAGCAAAAAGGAGGAAAATGTATGATTGCTACAATAATTCAGCGTGCAGTAATGCAGGGAACTCCTTTGCTGTTTGGCTCAACAGGTGAAATCCTTACAGAAAAATCGGGACACCTTAACTTAGGTATCCCAGGAATTATGTATGTTGGTGCCATAAGCGGTGTTGCAGGCTCATTTCTGTATGAGCAAAGTCTGGCATCGCCTGAACTGATGAATCCGTTTCTTGCGGTATTTATTCCGCTGATTTGCTCGTTGATAGGCTCAACAATTATGGGACTTATATATTGCTTTTTGACAGTAACTCTCCGTGCAAATCAGAATGTTACGGGTCTGGCACTTACAACCTTTGGTATAGGTTTGGGTAATTTCTTCGGCGGCTCACTCATAAAGCTTGTTGACTCCGACGTTCCCTCAATTGCCCTTTCCACCACAAGTACGGTGTTTAAAACCGAGCTCCCCATAGCGGATAAGCTTGGCTGGTTTGGAGATATTTTCCTTTCCTACGGATTTTTGGTGTATGTGGCAATTGCTGTTGCATTGGTATCTTCCTATATCCTTAATAAAACACGTACAGGACTTCATTTGAGGGCTGTCGGTGAAAGCCCTGAAACAGCCGATGCCGCAGGTATTAACGTTACTAAATATAAATATATTTCCACCTGCATCGGAAGTGCCATTGCAGGCTTGGGCGGACTTTACTATGTAATGGACTACGCAAACGGAGTATGGTCAAACAATGGATTTGGTGACAGAGGATGGCTTTCTATCGCTCTTGTTATTTTCTCAGTGTGGAGGCCGTCACTTTCTATCATCGGCTCTATACTTTTCGGATTCTTGTACGTAATACCTACTTATATCCCCGGAATTACTGTAAGCACAAAGAAGCTTTTTGAAATGCTTCCATATGTCGTTACTATTCTTGTTCTTGTTATTACAAGCATAAGGGATAAAAAAGAGAATCAGCCTCCGGCAGGACTTGGTTTGCCGTATTTCAGAGAAGAACGTTAAAATATTACGGGCGGTGTAAATAAGTTTACGCCGCCTTTTTGCTTTAAAAATTTGTGATACGAGGTGTTTTGAATGAAAATAGTTTTACAAAGAGTAACAGAGGCAAAGGTAGAAGTTGACGGTGAGGTAAAAGGACAGATTGGAAAAGGCTATCTGCTTTTGGTGGGAGTAGTAGCTGAAGATACCATAGAAATTGCTGATAAAATGATTGAGAAAATTTCACGTCTCAGAATTTTTCAGGACAGCGAGGGCAAGACAAATCTCGGCATTTCCGAGGTGGATGGGGAAGTGCTGATTATTTCGCAATTCACCCTTTGTGCAGATTGCAGAAAGGGTAACAGACCCAGCTTCACCGGTGCAGGAAATCCTGCCATGGCAGAGGAGCTTTATGAGCATATGGTGGAAAAAAGCAAAGGGCTTTTTAAATGTGTACAAAAGGGTGTATTCGGTGCGGATATGAAAGTTTCCCTTGTAAATGACGGTCCCTTTACTCTCGTTCTTGACAGTAAAGAAATTTTAGGTTTATAATAATAATAAAAAAGGGTGAAAGGCTGACAGAATTTGAAACTGACACTTGACAAAAAATCATTTTACACAAAACTTTATAAAATGCTTGAAAACGTAACTCCTCTCACCGTGGATTGCGGACAGCTATGTGACGGTGCCTGTTGTGCCGTAACGGACGAAATTACGGGTATGTATCTTTTCCCCGGGGAGTTAGAGATGTACAAACCTATGCCTCGGTGGGGCGAGCTTCACGATATTGATTTTACATATGACGGAGGAAAGAGTGTGGAGCTTTTCACCTGCACAGGCACTTGTGACAGAAAACTCCGTCCGCTCTCCTGCAGGATTTTCCCACTTGTACCCTATGCAAAAAGGGGAGGGGAGCTTCAGATTGTAATGGATATCCGCGGCAGGGGAATGTGCCCCCTTGCAACAGCAATGAAAATTGAAGATTTAGACCCATTGTTTGTTGAAAGAGTGACATCAGCAATGAAACTGTGTATGAAAGTCAGGGAAACGAGGGAATTTATATATTCTCTTTCCGAATCCCTCGATGAAGTGAAGGAGGATTTTTATGAGTTATAACTTTGCAGTAATTGACCTTGGCTCCAATTCGGTACGTATGAGCATCAACGCCCTTGAAAAAGACGGCAGTTGGGCTGTTCTGGAAAAGCTTCGCTCTACCGTAAGACTCAGCGAGGGTATGACAGCAGATAATTTCCTCAAGGAAGAATCCATAAGCCGCGTTCTTGGAGCAATGGAGGAATTTGTAAAGAAAGCCAAGGAATACAAATGTGCCTCCATTGCGGCTGTTGCGACAGCGGCTCTTCGCTGTGCAGCAAATAAAGACCTCATCCTTACAAGAGTCAGGGAGAGGACAGGAATCCAGTTTGAGATTATAAGCGGTGAACAGGAAGCTTTCTACAGCTACCTTGCAGTAAAAGAAACCGTTGGAATAACAGACGGTGTTATCTATGATACAGGTGGTGGAAGTACGGAGATTGTCCTTGTAAAAAACGGTGAAATAAAGCATAGTATAAGCCTGCCACTCGGTGCCGTAATGATGACCGAAAAAATGGAGAGAAGAAGCCAGATGCAGCTTTATAAATACGTTGCATCCTATATCGGTGGAGTAAACTGGCTTGACGAGTGTGAAGGCTTGCCCCTTTATGGAATAGGTGGAAGTGCCCGTGCAATGGCAATGCTTTACAAGAAAGCGTATCTTTCACCCGATAAGGTTGATGGTATCAAAATACCCTACCACGCAGTTGCAAAGATTTATCAGGATATTTTCAGCAAACCACCCCAAAAACGCAAAGATATAAAGGGAATGGATATTTCCCGTGCAGATATTATCCTTGCAGGACTTACCCCTGTAAAAGTGCTGATGGATATGACAGGAAGCCCCTCTGTAACAGTTTGTGCTGCAGGTGTCAAGGAGGGGGTATTCTTCCGTCTTAAGGACGAAATTTTAAGGAGCAATATGAAATGAGTATGAACATAGTTTTGGTCGAGCCAGAGATTCCGCAGAATACGGGAAACATTGTCCGTACCTGTGCAGCTACCGGTGCAAGACTGCATATAGTAAAGCCTATGGGCTTTGAAATAGACGATAAAAAACTTAAAAGGGCAGGTCTTGATTATTGGCATTTTCTTAATATTAAATATTACGAAAATCTTGATGACTTCTTTGAGCAGAATCAGGACGGCAGATTTTTCTACCTCAGCTCAAAAGGAACGGCATCCTATACAGATGTAGAGTTTTCCGACGGGGATTTTCTGCTTTTCGGCAAGGAAACAAAGGGTCTTCCCGAAAAGCTTCTGATAGAACATCCCGAGCGTTCAATCCGTATCCCGATGATAAGCAATGCACGGTGCCTGAACCTCTCAAACTCCGTAGCAATCGTAGTTTACGAAGCACTTCGACAGAATAACTTCCAATCACTCACAAAAGAATCTGACTATCTCTATGGAATAATTGATTGATTTGGTAGAATGTAAATCGTTCTCGGATTTTAAATGACGGATTGTGTCGAAGAATATCGAAATGCTGAAGTCTCCCTTGCCTAAAGGCGGGACAGAAAAAGATTGTTGCACATATGGTAGAGGTGAATACAAACAGAAGGAAAATAAAAAATATCAGGAGAGGAGTAGGTGAATATGAAATTAACATTTATAGGTGCGGCTCATGAGGTTACAGGCTCCTGTACACTGCTTGAGGCCTGCGGGAAACATATCCTTATTGATTGTGGCATGGAGCAGGGCGGTGACATTTATGAAAATTGTGAATTGCCTGTTGCTCCAACAGAAATCGATGCAATTTGCCTTACTCACGCACATATTGACCACTCAGGCATGATTCCTGCTATGGTGGCGAAGGGATATACAGGTCCAGTATACTGCACAGAAGCCACCCATAGACTATGTAATATAATGTTGCTGGATTCAGCCCATATTCAGGAACAGGAGGCTGAGTGGCAAAACAGAAAAGCGGAGCGTTCAGGATATCAGCAGTATGTTCCTGTATATACGGTGGCGGATGCAGTAGAATCCCTTAAATTATTTAATGGATATGGATATAATAAACCAATTGAAATATTTGATGGTATAATAATAAATTTCTGTGATGCAGGACATTTGCTTGGTTCATCAAGCATTCATATTACGGTAAATGAAAACGAAGAAGAAAGAACAATACTGTTCTCAGGTGATTTGGGAAACATAGACAGACCGCTTATAAGAAATCCTCAAAATCCACCATATGCAGATTATGTGGTTATAGAATCAACCTATGGTGACAGAGTTCATGGGGAAAGACCTGACTATATTGCACAGCTTACAAAAATAATGCAGGAAACCTTTTCAAAAGGCGGTAACTTGGTTATTCCTTCTTTTGCAATCGGAAGAACGCAGGAGCTTTTATATCTGTTCAGAACAATCAAAGAACAGAATCTTGTAAAAGGACACGAAAACTTTATTGTGTATGTCGATTCACCTCTTGCGGTTGAAGCAACAAAGATATATCAGGATAATCTAATGGGCTATTATGACGAAGAAACACTTGCACTTGTAAAACAGGGGATAAATCCGATATCATTCCCTGGTTTAAGATTAAGTGTTACAACTGACGAGTCAAGAGCAATTAACTTTGATTTAATTCCAAAGGTAATCATATCTGCATCAGGTATGTGCGAAGCAGGCCGTATCAGACATCATTTAAAGCATAACCTTTGGAGAGAAAACAGCACAATACTTTTTGTGGGTTATCAGGCAGAAGGAACATTCGGAAGAAAACTTATTAACGGAGCAAAGTATGTTTCATTGTTTGGAGAGGATATTCAGGTTAATGCAAGAATTGAATCCATAGTAGGTATCAGCGGTCATGCAGATAAGGATATGCTTCTGGGCTGGCTTGGAAGCATGGAAAAACCACCGAAAAAGGTATTTGTGAATCATGGAGATGATTTGGTGTGCGATTCTTTTTCGCAGACGATATATAACAAACTCAAATATACAACAACAGCACCGTATAGTGGTGATGAATACGATCTTGAAACGGGCGAATGCGTTGCAAGAGGAAGAATAGTCAAACTGACTAAAGTATCAGAAGGCAGACGGAGAGCAAACCTTGCCTTTGACCGACTTATGGCAGCTTGTCAAAGACTTAAAACAGTTGCAGAACTCAGTCGTGATCTGACAAATAAAGAATTAGCAAAATTTACAGATCAGATAAACAATTTGTGCGATAAATACGCGCGAAAATCAAAATAAGGACATGGGCATGAGGTTCACCAAAATTTGGTGAACCTTTTTCTATTACCACAAAAGCGAGCTTTGATACATTCAACTTCTTTATCAGCCAGTCAATGGAAAATGTTGAGAGAAATAGTGCTACAAATGTAATGTGCAACAAAAATTACGGAAGAAGTTTCTATTGGGAAACAGTTAAAATTTATAAAATAATAGTTGTTTTTTTGCTCTGTATACTGTATAATAAAATGGTTAAAGGAGTGGTTATTATACAAAGCAGAACTCTTTACGATTTAAAGTCAATAGTTGCACGCGACCCTGCGGCAAGAAATATATTTGAAGTAGCACTTCTGTACTCAGGATTTCATGCGGTGCTGTTTCACCGTTTTGCACATATGCTGTACAAGTGTCATCTTCGCTTTATCCCAAGGCTTATAAGTCAGCTTGTCAGGTTTTTTACCAAGATTGAGATACATCCCGGTGCAACAATCGGCAAGGGTCTTCTTATCGACCACGGATGCGGTGTTGTAATAGGTGAAACAACCATAATCGGTGACGACTGTACAATTTATCAGGGTGTAACCCTTGGCGGTACTGGTAAGGATACGGGAAAGCGTCACCCTACATTGGGAAACAATGTGATGGTGGGTGCCGGTGCAAAAATCCTCGGTCCCTTTACCGTTGGCGATAACTGTAAAATTGCCGCAAATGCAGTGCTACTGCGTGAGGTAGAGCCTGACAGCACTTGCGTGGGCGTTCCTGCAAGGGTTGTAAAGCGTGGAGATAAGCGTGTTGATAATCTTGACCAGGTGCATATCCCCGACCCCGTCAGTCAGGAGCTTTGCAGGATGAGTGCAAAAATAGATAAGCTTACGGCGGAGCTTGAAGCTTTAAAAAATAATGACAGCGAAAGGTGATTTTTATGAAACTGTATAATACATTAACCCGTACTAAAGAAGAATTTAAACCCCTTGTTCCCGGTGAGGTAAAGATGTACTCCTGCGGACCCACGGTTTATAACTATTTCCACTTGGGAAATGCCCGTCCTTTCATTGTATTTGACTGCCTCAGACAGTTCCTCGAATACAG
>JAZUPX010000142.1:0-4569 GCA_045605405.1 Clostridia bacterium | reverse complement strand
GCGAGGATAGGACTCTTGATGTTCCCCCCCCCCCCAAGGCATACAAGGAGGCAACCCAGAGCTGTCAGCGTTCACACCACGTGAGTTGATGGCAGAACTCAAAGCACGAGGATTCAAAGGTAAGTTGTCAATCGTAAGAGAGGTAGTATTGTAATGGAGACACGAAATATAAGTTTGAGTCTTGATAAGGCTAAGGAGTGGTTCAAGGCAGGTGGAGACCTAAGAGAGATTGCGCTACAGGCGTATGATGAGAAAGAGTTGCATGTAGTGAGTATCAGCAAGATGGAAGGCGGAGTGAGTGTAATAGGATGCGGAGAAGCCTTCCTAATTATGGATATCCCAGACTTATACGCCAAGTGGGATGACGCCCTTGAGCTTGCTGAAAAATTCAAGTTCTCGCTGCCCACAAAGTCGCAGTTGGAACTTGCTTGTGAGCATAGAGATGAGATAACCAAGCATCTTAATCATCCGCTTCGTGACGATGGATACTATTGGACTAATGAGCAGACTTCTGCGAACCTCGCTTGTAACTTGTGTTGGGGTACTGGTAGTCTGAACGACTTCAATAAGGCCAACTTCTATCGTGTTAGGCTGTTCGCGGCTTTACCCCTTTAACCCTTAAAGCACCCCGGCACAACTAATGTTTAACAATGCTGGTTATAATCTACTTTCGGGGTGCTTTTATTTCAAGATTTAGATTATGGAGATTATAAGTGATACCTGTTGGGAGTGGTGCCCATTCTGCGAAGCAGAAGTAGAGTTGCAATCAAAGTTCGAGGTGCAAGTTTGCCCTTCTTGCGGAAGACCGATTCTGCCTTGTAATTTATGTGTTGATTGTGCTGGATGGAACTCTAAGGACTGCCCATTGTATGACAAGGAACAAGAAATGATGAAGGAGTATGAACGAACTAACAATTAAACATGGTCAGTTTTATCGTGGAAACGAAATCGTAAAGCCGGTATGCGGTGATACGGAGCAGATAGAGTGCCTTAAAAAGTTCGACAAAGCAAGAGAAAAAGCATCTTGCGACGGCATAGAGGTCGAGATGGATGTTGATATAAGCTACGAATTGCATTTTAAGTGCGTATGCGGAAGACAGTTAAAGTTTGAAGGTTCTGACTATGGTGTAAGAATATATGATTGCATCGAAGACTTAGTAATTGACGACATAAGACTGTTGGATAAAAAAACGAAATGCTCAAATTGTGGTACGAAGTATTACTCAAAGGTAGATAACGAAGGTAACATAGTTGCTGTACTAAAAGAGTAGTTATGAGAAAGCGCATAATAAAGTTTAGGGGGAAAAAGGTAAGAGGAGGCGAATGGGTGTATGGAGACTTGATACATCTTACTGCTCCAAATGGTATAGAAGGTTGTGCCATCATTACCAACGATAAGATAGAAGACGTTTTCCCGGATAACAAGCTGAGCAAAGCAGTCCTCGAATACACCGACGAAGAGGTTGCAGTAGTATTCGATAACACCGTAGGTCAGTTTACAGGGCTACACGACAAAAACGGCAAGGAGATTTACGAAGGAGATGTCTTATTTGTGAGAGAGTGGAAAAACATAGCTATGGAGATGTTTGACCACGAAGAGAGAGAGCAGTTGTCGTTGGATGATTGCAAAGGAGAACTCCTGCACGAAAGCCAAAGAGTAGTGTGTTTCGAGGAAGGTTCTATGTGTGCAGGAGATTATTATATAAGTTCGCTATGGGATAAACAAGACAGACGACACCAATACCCCATATTTGAGGTAGAGATAATCGGAAATATCTTCGACCATACTGAACTGGTAAACACTAAGAACGAGTAATATGCGAACAAAGTTTATATCACCGGAGGTACAAGCGAAAAGACGCAGGTTTGAGAATTGGATTCATTCGTTGGACTACATTTCTATCCCCATCAAGGATGCTATTGATAACGAAGAGAAGAAGGCGAACGATAGGTTGAAGGAGAGAGATAGAAAGTTAAAACGAGCATAAGAAAGCACATTATGATTTGGAGAGTATTAGGAGATGTTGCAACAGTAGTAGTAATTGTTATTATTACTGTTTTAGTTGCAATAGTAGGTATCGGCCTACACGCCATCCATAAGCATATGATGAAAGACTAAAAGACGTTAATATGGACAATACAGAATCATTAGAGATGGACCTCAAAGAAGTGTTTGCTAAGCACGGTCTTGACGATATAGCACCCGGAATGGTGCTTGAGATGGGCAAGGGTGTTGGCTTTATTGTAGATGGCTACATCCGACAAAGATACACGTTGCACTTCGATAGGTTGTTGCCACTTGAAGAAAAGTACGTCAAAGACGTGAAGGAGTGGCACACAAGAGATATATAAGCAAGCGTTGCTCTATTCATAAGCCGCTCTTGTCGGAGGGGTGCCGGGGATGAAATGTTAAGCCAATTTGCGCTTGTGACGTTTACGCATTTAATTGGTGGTACATAAACCTGTTAGAGCATAAAATCCATAGGGAATTTCATCCAAAGACTGACAGCACGGAAAGACGTGCATACTGGCCTTTAGCTCAGTGGTAGAGCGATAGAAGGTTAAAATCTTGGGAAAAGATGCTCGCTAAAGCGAGTCCCGCCTGTAGGTCGCAGGTTCGAATCCTGCAAGGTCAGCTATAACCTTAAAAACAGACAATATGAGTAAGAATAAAGTTGAGATGTTCAATGCTATCGTGAATAAGATGTTGGACACTTACAGAAAGAAGAACGCAGATTACGGAGATTCATTCGGTAAGTCGATAGACGAATTTGGTTACACTGCAGCTTTGGTGCGTATGAGCGACAAGTTTAATCGGCTCAAGAATCTCTTGCGCCCGGATGCAGAAGCGAAGGTTAAGGATGAGTCAGTAAAAGATACTATCCTCGACCTTGCTTGCTACTCGGTAATGCTTGCGATTGAGGTTGAGTGTAGGGATAATAAAAAAGACGAAGGCAATGAGTAGAACACTACACCTGCCGCTCAAAAAGGAGTGGTACGAAATGATAGAGAGTGGCGTTAAGACCGAGGAGTATAGAGAGGTGAAGCCATATTGGAGTAAGAGATTAACAGGGGTAGAACATCCTCTATTTTCAGTACGCTATGGTTATCGAAGTGCTAATCAGAATGGTTACACCCACATCAAATTCTCTTACGGCTACACGAAACGCACGATGACCTTTGAGTGCAAAGGGGTCACAATCGGCAGAGGTAAAGCAGAATGGGGGGCACCAGATGAAGATGTTTTTGTTATCAAACTTGGAATGAGGATAGAGTAATGAAACTATACAGATGTGATTTATGTGGCAGAGTGTTCAGTCAAAAGACACCTCACAAGTGTTACGCAGGATGTTTTCGCAAACACGGTCTTACTTATACAGAGTTCGAGGACGATGATTTTGAGTATGTTAAGAAAATTAAAATTGTACCACAAGGTGCTTTAATGTTGCAAGAACAGGCTGAGCCCAAAATTGAGTTTATAGTGAATTGGGAACACAGGAGATACGAGACTGCGAAAGATGTACTGTGCAATATATTGGCTTCTGTCGACCTGTTAGAGATATCAAGAAGGCAGGAGTATGTAGGTATGCTTTCTCTTAAAGAGAGATTCGCTAAGGCGTCTTGCGCTTATGCCGACGCTCTCATAGCAGAGTTGAAAAAAGAAAATAACGACTAATATTTGATATATGAAAAAGAAATTAGAACTAACCTTACAACAGGCGCAGGGCATATATAAGACTGCCGATGCGAGCGTTAAAGAGATTCTCGAAGCTAATTTCGGGAAGATGGATTTGATTGGCCGACCTCTCGGAGTATGGTGCTTGACCAAAGACCGTAGAGCAGTCAAGGCTCAGGATTGGGATTCCAAAGACACATCTATCGGAGTAGGTGTAGTCACAGAGAATACATCGTTTATCGTGCATCTTGAACCGCAGGCTGCTTTACCCTTAAGCTCTACGGATGTTGAGAAGTATTACGACGATGTAGTTTACGATGCGACAACTTACGACAACCTAAGAGCTACAATCGCCATAGCAAACGCTCACAAGGGCAAAAAAGGTAAAATATGGGATTATGATAAATTCCCATTTGTTGGAGCACCTGCCGCAGAGTATTGCCTGAATAAGCCCGCGGCATTACCCACCCTTGCCACAGCAAAAGAAATCGCGGCCAACATCAAGGCAATCAACGAGGCAATGTTGGTTGTAGGAGGAGCTGTAGTATGTGGATGGTTATGGACTTCGACTATTAAAAAGGATAATCACTGCGCGTTTGTCGTCGGTGCAGGCGACGGGCGCGTTAACTATGACGACCGTTGCTGCTACGATTTTGCGCGTTCGGTTTCCGCTTTTCACATTGAAGATTTCAAATTTTAACTTTTAGCAATATGGAGAAGATAATTTTCACAGCAGAGGAGAGTAGCTTCATTGTAGAAGCTGAGGGCAAGAAACTACGTGTTTCCTACGGTGAGTTCTACGGTAACCACGAGGATGCAATGAAGTTTTGCAAGGAGCATAACGGAGGTGACGAGAGCGTAGAGAATTTGCGATTCCTTGCAAAGCACAGAGA
>JAZUPX010000141.1:0-2899 GCA_045605405.1 Clostridia bacterium | reverse complement strand
GAGTTAATGCCGTACTGAGCGAGAACTGCAAGAATCTGCTTTTCTCTTCTCTCATAAGATTCAAATAAAGCCATTGTAGTGTACCTCCTTATTCCTTTCTTGGGTCGATAATCTTAGCAGCGTCTGCTACACGACCGTACTGACCCTGAGCCTTTTCAAAAGCTGTGTTAGCGTCATCGCCAGCCTTGATGAAGTCCATCATCTTGCCGAAGCTTACAAACTTATAGCCGATGATTTCGTTATCTTCGTTAAGAGCGATACCTGTTACATAACCTTCAGCCATTTCGAGGTAACGAGGACCCTTAGCGAGTGTACCGTACATTGTACCAACCTGTGAACGGAGACCCTTACCAAGGTCTTCAAGACCTGCGCCGATTGGAAGACCGTCTTCAGAGAAAGCACTCTGTGTACGACCGTAAACAATCTGGAGGAACAGCTCTCTCATAGCTGTGTTGATAGCGTCACAAACGAGGTCAGTATTGAGAGCCTCGAGAATTGTTCTGCCTGGGAGGATTTCAGAAGCCATAGCTGCTGAATGTGTCATACCGGAACATCCGATTGTTTCAACGAGAGCCTCCTGAATAACGCCGTCCTTAACGTTGAGGGAAAGCTTACAGGTACCCTGCTGTGGAGCACACCAGCCAATACCGTGTGTGAAACCGGAAATATCCTTAATCTCCTTAGCCTTTACCCATTTTGCTTCTTCCGGGATTGGTGCTGCACCGTGAGCTACGCCTTGAGCTACAGGGCACATTTTTTCAACCTCATGAGAATAAATCATATGTACATACTCCTTTCAGAATTTGCTATGTCCCGAAGCTGACTTCAAGGGACTTTCGCATACGCTTATATTATACAACATTTCGACAGATAAAGCAAGAGGATTTTATGAATTAATGTGATTTTTTTAACGATAAAAAGGTAGTTTATCCTCCATATTTATATTGACAAAGAAAATTTATGAATATATAATTAATATATAAACATTACTATGGAGGACAATATGAACAAAGCCAAAATATTTTTATCTCTTATTGCAATTCTTTGTTTAACAGGATGTACAGACCAAGCAGCACCTATTGAAGCAACTACTGAAACAAAATTAATAGATTTTATGAGTGAACATAAGGAATTATCAAACTTTTTATATAAAAATATAGATAATACAAAGATGAACGAGCAAGCTATATCATTGTATGAATGCGGATTTCTGAAAAGTTATTCAGAAAAAGCGATTACCGAGCTTTATTACTGCGAAGAAATATTTGATGACTTCAATGGTGATGGCAAAGAAGAAATGCTTGTAATCCGTGACTTAACCTCTGATGCTCCGCATATGCTTTATTATGATATATGGTATACCGATGGTAAAACTTGCAAATGCATATTTGACAATGTAGCAAATTCATTCAAATACACTTATGTTGACAATATATTGGTTTTCTGTAATTTTGATACTATAGTAGGAGGTTCGTCAAAACAATATCCGCAATGTTTTATATTTAATGGAAATGAGTTAAATGAAATAACTGCTTTAGAAGGAGAAATTATTTACGACATTATTGACGAAAATAATTTTGGCTTGAGAATAGAGAAAAATGATAAATATTACAATATAAAATTAGATGGTACAACGCTGGTTATTGAGGAATAAATCTATTTATTTTCTGTTTACAAATCTTAACAATTCAATAAACATATTCAAAGCATCATCTTCGGTATCATACTCACGGATTATTCCATGCACCCCTGCCCTTTCGTCTGTTGCATAAACCAACCATTTGCCATCCTTTTCTTTTATGACAGTTTCATTATTTGTATCATAACTGTTTTCGTTTAAATTGTATCTTTGCAGACTTTCTTTTTCAATTATTTCAACAGCTTGATTTCTTGTCATTGTAACCTCCTGAATATAAAAACAAAAACCGCCTTTCAAAACGAAAGACGGTTTCTTTTGTGGGGTGGGAGATGGGAATCGAACCCACGACCTTCGGGACCACAATCCGACGCTCTAACCAACTGAGCTACACCCACCATATTGGCGCGCCTTACTGGACTCGAACCAGTGGCTTACTGCTTAGAAGGCAGTTACTCTATCCAGCTGAGTTAAAGGCGCGTGTCTGGAGCGGGTGATGGGAATCGAACCCACGCGACCAGCTTGGAAGGCTGGAGTTCTACCATTGAACTACACCCGCGTTGCTCTCAACAACGGTATTTATTATATCACATCATCTATCTTTTGTCAAGCCTTTTTCTGAAATTTTCTAAAAAATTTGCGGGGAATTTTCTTCCCCGCAATTTTATCACATTGTTATTATTTCAATTTCGCCCTTTTTCTCACCGATTTTGATTACTGCAAACGGATTTTCAACACTTTCGATAATCAGTTCTGCAATTTTATCCTCAATATCGGTACGAATAATCTTTCTGATATCACGTGCACCAAATTTCTTTCCGAATGATTTATTTGCAATTGCTGTAAGAGCTTTCTTTGTATATTTAAGAGTAATTCCCTTCTCAGCAAGCGGTTCCTTCATTTCGTCAAGCATAAGTGCTGCAATCTGTTCGAAATCTTCAATTGTAAGTGGATTAAACACAATTACTTCATCAATACGGCTAAGAAATTCCGGTCGGAGGAAATCGGAAAGCGCCTTCATTGCCTTTTCCTTAGAAATTTCCTTATCAGATTTATTAAAACCAACCCCTGTTCCCTTATCTGTTGAGCCTGCATTTGAAGTCATAGCAATAATAGTATTTTCAAAACTTACAGAACGTCCCTGTGCATCGTTCACCTTGCCCTCATCGAGAATTTGCAGCAGTATATTCATAACATCAGGATGTGCTTTTTCAATTTCATCAAAAAGAACTACGCTGTATGGCTTTCTTCTTACCTTTTCGG
>JAZUPX010000140.1:0-4496 GCA_045605405.1 Clostridia bacterium | reverse complement strand
GGGATTGTTATTACTGCATCAGAAGCTTGATGCTGTTTCGATACGAATCATATAGGGTTCAACAAGTCTTACAGCCGCCTTTGTAGCCTTCCAGCCTGCAGTTGCACGCTGATTAAGAGGGTCAGCCGTACCTGCAGAGCCAAGCTGCTTTACGATATGCTGAAGACCGCCGCCTGAAATTTCGGTTGTACCGTAAGCATTATCACCGATAATGAGGGTTGCATATACATCAACGCCATCCTTGCCCTCGCCCTCGAAAATCTTTGCTTCGGAGGTTTCCACGAAGCGGACATTTTCAATCTTACCGATTTCGCCCTGATAGATACCCTCGGGGTCAGAGTAAGTCTTTACATTTATCCACTTGGGGTCGCTCATAAGGTCATAAGAAGCATCGGGGTGAATAATACCCACATAACTGCCGTTGATTGTTTCGGCATTCATCTTCTTAAGGTATCTTACTGCACGTCTTATTGCATCAACTGTAAGGTAGTGATTGCCCTCTTCCTTACCGCCTACGAGCTCGCCACGGCTTTCTACCTGACCTTCTGCAAACTGTACATTTGTACCGCCTGCAAGAACCTCTCTTGTAATAGTGTCAAGTGTTCTGCCCGCCTGACCGCCGAGAAGCTTTGTAGCCTGTACAAGATTATTGTCAATGGCTGTAAGCAAAAGAATATCGGAAAGCTCAATAAATCCGCCGAACTGCTTAACCTCTGCAGATACAGTCTTCATATCAAGCTTCTGTCCGTCAGGAGTCACACCCTCTGTAAGAGGGGTTGTCATCTTGGGAAGCGGGTCGTACTTACGGAACTCAATTGTCTTGCCGCCATTCTTGGGAATAGGGCACTTCTGACCAAACTGATCGTGTACCAGCTTGGGTTCTGCCATATCAATAAGATAGTCGGAGTAGTAGGTCTTCATTTCACCTGAAAGACCGCCTTCTCCGTTATAGGGAGTGTTCTCTCCCGTATTGGCATTTGTAATGCCAGCAGTTGTGTTTACAACATCGCCTGCAGCAAAGTGCTGCAAATTAAACTTATACATTAATTAGTCCTCCATTTTTTGTTTTAATAGTTTTTAAAGGCTGATTCTTTCGCCCTTGGCAGCTCTCTTTGCAAGCTCCGCTCTTTCCTTTCTGGAAAGCTTAGATGCATTGCCCGAGAGTAGAATGCCCGAGGCACCTTCGCTTCCGTTTTCTACGGGTCTGTTGCCCTTAAGACGGATTGAATCAACTACCTTTTTTTCCGCCGCCTGTGTGTTCTTTTCAAGGATTGCATCAATATTTGCAACCTCGTATGCGTTCTTAACGCCTACACCAAGTTTGAGAAGTCTCATAAATTCAGGATTCTTTATCTCCTTTTCAAAATCAAAGTCGGGATAAACCTCTTTGGTTTCTGTTGCCTGCTCTCTCATCCTCTGTGCCTCACTGCGAAGCTTCATAAGCTGAAATTCATCCTCATGACGCTTTTTAAGAAGCCTGTTTTCCATAGCAAGTCGTCTTAAAATTTCCTCCTTGTTTTCTGTGTTCTTTACACTTTCTTCCTTCAAGTTTTTCACCTCCCTGAGTCTTTTGCTGATGATTTTCTGCACCTTTTTTGAAAACTGTTCCTTGTACTCATTTTCAATAAGGGCATCAAATTCTTTATCCTTGTCCCTTGTGCTTCCGGCGGCAAAGCTTTTCTTATCGCCCGTTTGCGGGGTGCTGACTTCCGCACTCTTTTCAGCATTTATATTATCTTCTGCCTGCGCGCTTTTGGCAGAGGAGATAATCTTTTTCTCGTTTTTGACCATATTCTTACATCCTTTCATTTTGAGAAAGCTCCCTTATTTTTTCTTCTACGGCACGTTTGCCTTCAAAGTCCATTATTTCCAGTGCTGCCAATGCACGTGCCGAATTTTCGGGATTGAAAAACCCTAATCTGAAAAGCTCCTTGGCAAGTTCATTTTGTGCAAGCCTTGTATAAGGACTCTTTTTCTGAGTCTTTACGGCAATATCAAAAACAGGCTTGCGGTAAAGGTTATCCCCGTTTTTCACTGCTTTCAGATTCTTGTTACTGTAATCGGAAAAGCTGTATCCTCCGTCTGCCGTAGTTATACGGAAGCATCTTGTTTCCGTATAAAACTGACGAATCAGCTCTATACACAGATAATTAATTGTGGTATATGCTCTGTATGTTGCCTTGAGCATATCACGGCTCATTTTGTTGCCTGCTTCTTGAAGTGCTGCAATGGCTGATGCCGCTGTTACTCCGCCTACTGCACTACCGCGGTTAAAATCACTGTTGGAGCTTGTTTCCTTTAGCTCGTTTATCTTCATCTGCAGAATGTTTGTGCAGGCAGGGGGCAACTGACTGACACCAATGGGACGGAGCCTTTCCTCGTTTATATCGCCTTCAACATGAACAATAGGTCTTGACCAGTCCAGAAATTCCTGTTCGTTTACTCCTGCGGAAATTTTAGCAAAATATCTTGGTTTAGCTGCCATAAGGGCATTATCTAAAATTGCATCGCCGAGCTTGTCTATGTACATCTGCGGATTTTTTGTTACAGCTACAAAGCCAAAGCCTACGGGAGTTCCCTCCTCGGGAAAAAGGCTGTCAAGGACTATGGGATATTCACCGTGGTCATACCATCCGCAGTCCTTGTATTCTTCCTCGTTTTCAGAGGCAAAAAGCACATTGTCACCCACAAACTTACAGTAATGAAGAACTGTTTTACCATTGGGATTTCTAAGCTTGTAGTACCAGTCCACTACCAGCACCTTGTTTGATACATCTACTGTATCGTCATATATGTACTGCTTCACATCAATTGCACTGCCGAGGTTTTTTCCGCGGAGAGAGGGATATTCGCTTTCCAGAATATCTGAATCCTTTAAATCCACAATAAAAAGGTTTCTGCTTTTTTGTATATCATTCACACCCGGCTCCCAGAAAATATTAAGAAGGTCAATCTTCTTAATCTGTATGTCACCTAAGCCATTTTCCGCCTCGCTGTTCCAGAAAACTCCGTAGGCACAGCACCCGTGTTTCAGCTTGTACCACCAGTTGTTTGAGTAAATTTCCTCAAACTTGTTATGCTCCATAAGAGCAGGCAGAATCCCCGAAAGAAGCTTTGCCTCCTCCTCGTCATCTCTTGCCCTTGGAAGAACGCTTGCATCAGGGAAAGAATCCATTGCATCCGCGTGCTTACTTGTAATTGTGTTGAATAGCCACGCACTGACGCTTTTTGTTTTGCCCTTATCCTGTTCTTTGCCGAAAGTTTCCCAATGGCGAAGCTTCCACCACTGTTCATCCTCAATAATTCTTGCCTCCAAAGCCGATTTGGAGTTTTTGTAATCACGTAAAACCTCCGCGGCAACGGATATTTCCTCTTTACCTATTTTCCGCCTTGTGGATGCGGTCTCTTTCTCCTTAAAAAATTCAGTCAATTTCATTTGTCGTCCTCCACCTCGGGAAGTATTACTACTCCCGTTTCTTTTTCTCTACTGTCTTCCTGTTTCTTTGTCTCCCCACCTATACCTCTTTTGATTTCTGCGAGAGAGTCGAGCGCTTTTATGGCGTTGTTAAGTGCCTGCATATCCATTTTCCCGAATATGCGCTCCTCCTCTCCGCTGTCGGAGCCGTTTTTCTCTTTTACGATATAGCGGTAAAACTGCTTCTTGTCTTTTATTGCCTTGTCCAGCACCCCAAGGAGCTTGTCGGCAATTTTTATTTCTTTATCTGTAGAAATTGTATTCTCCGTAAGAATCCACCTCCAATGGGTTATATATTTTTACGGGACTCTCTCTTTTCGGGGGATTTATGGGGTTTGCCATGGCAATATACCTGACCTCGTCATATATATGGTCCTCCTGAGTTGTGTCAATGTCTTCTACATCTGACTGACTGTATACAAGAGAGGGAATCGTTCTTATAAAATGTTTGCAAGTGCTGAATATGTAAAGCATAGGTATACCGTTTTCATCAAAGGCAAGCCGGTTGTGAAGCTGCATTTTTCCTGCAACACGGGTGTTATCAGCCTTTTCAAAAAATACGCCCTGTCTTTCCATCATCACGGCAACGCTTTCGCCTCTGCTCTCGTCAAAAATTGACGGGTCAGCAATGCCGTATATATATTTCCCTTTAAGATTAATGTCCTCGTTTTCAATGCTTTTTATCTTTTTTGCAATTTCCGAAGGCTCCCACCTCACACCCTCATTCGGCGTACCAGTACACCCATAAAGCTCGCGTATGCGGTAAAGTCTGCCGTCGTGGTCCACCCCGTACCACCCTACGGAAAAGGGACGGGAATAACCAAAGTCAAATCCGCGGTATATCTTCCACGAATGAGGTATTTTGAAAGGCGGTATTACGTGGGTGTTTTTTCGCGTGGAGTAGCCGTCGGGATTGTTTCTGCATTCCATAAATACCTGCCCCGAAAAGCTGTCCCACTCGCCGTATAAAAGTGCACGGGTTTCATTTTCGGGTAGCGATGCCTGACGGGTAATATATTCG
>JAZUPX010000139.1:0-5853 GCA_045605405.1 Clostridia bacterium | reverse complement strand
GATAGTTATAAATTTAATATTGAATACGCTGAACTATAAAAAGCCGGTAGAATTAATCTACCGGCTTTCGTTTTAGTGTTTCTGTCTTACTATTTTTTCAAGTCTTATTGTATTTGTTTCGCCTGAACGACCGCTTGTGGTACCGCCGACTATGATAAGGTTATCTCCATCTTTAAGTCTTAACAGCTTAGATGTTTTCCTGCTTGCGTTATAGAACATAACCTCAGCGGAGGGATATTCCTCGCACAGTACGGGAATTACTCCCCAGGAAAGGGAGAGTTTTCTCCATACTTTTTTACTTGTTGTAAGGGCAACAATATCTGCTACAGGACGGAATCTTGATACGAAACGGGCAGTTCTGCCTGAAATTGAGCAAACTGCAATTGCCTTTGCCTTAACACCGATTGCCATTGTGCAGGCTGAGTGAGAAATTGCATCAATGTTATTTTTTATTTCAAACTCAGCATTATGGAATCTTTTGTTGTAATGAATATGGTTTTCAGTTTCTTCGCAAATATCACTCATTATCTGTACGGTTTGCACGGGATATTTACCTGCGGCAGTTTCACCTGAAAGCATTACCGCACTTGTACCATCATACACCGCATTTGCAACATCGGAAATTTCTGCACGTGTGGGGCGGGGATTGTGAATCATAGACTCAAGCATTTCAGTAGCCGTTATAATTCGTTTTCCAAGCATACGGCAAGCTGTAACAAGTTGCTTTTGTACCGCTGGAAGCTCTTTAAAGGGGATTTCAACGCCCAAGTCGCCACGGGCAATCATTACGCCCTCACAATGCTTGCTGATATCGAACAGATTGTCAATTCCAAATCTGTTTTCTATTTTTGCCACAAGACCAATGTCCTCGCCGCCATTTTCATGAAGGAAGTTTTTTATATCAATCATATCCTGCTCGCAGGATACAAAAGATGCGGCAATATAGTCAATGTCATTTTCTATACCGAACAGTATATCTTTTTTGTCCTGCTCACTCAAAAATGTCTGCTTCAACACTTTATTTGGAAAGCTCATACTCTTTTGGTTTGAAAGCTCTCCGCCGTTTACAACAGTACACAAAGCCTCGTTTTCACTAAGCTCTTTAACCTTAAAAACTACAAGTCCGTTATTTACAAGAATTGTGTCGCCAACATCAAGGTCATTAATCATACCTTTGTAGTTTACGCTGACTTTCTTTTCGTCACCTATAACATCCTCTGAAGTGAATATAAATTCATCTCCGTCGGAAAGAACAATTTTTCCATCTTTAAATGTTTTAATTCTGTATTCGGGCCCTTTGGTATCAAGCATAATCGCAATCGGCATATTAAGCTTTTCACGCACAAGCTTAATAAGGTCTATCATTGCCTTATGTTGCTCATGTGTTCCGTGGGAGAAGTTTAATCTCGCAACATTCATACCTGCTTCGCACATTTTTGTGAGAGTTTCTTCGTTGTTGCAGGCAGGACCTACTGTACATATAATTTTAGTCTTTCTCATAATAGCTCCTTATTATTTTATTGCGTCGTCTGTTAATCCGTATCCCTTGGCAATTCTGTTTGAATAATAATATTCATCCTTTTCCTCGTCAACAAGAACTTCTTCGTCGAAGTCCATCTCTTCATATATCATATCTTCCGGCAAATCTGCCATTTCTGCATATTCACGGTCAACCATTCGGGAAAGCAGTTTATCAAATCCGCTGTCTTTCATATTATCTAATTAAAGCCCGAAATCAAGCCCTTCTGAATTATCCTTGTTATCAACAACACCTGAAGAGGTAGTGTTATTTGAATTTCCTGAATTCTGAGGCTTGCTTGCCGGCTTTTGTTGTGGTGCAGAAGATGGCTTTTGCTCTGGAGTTGCAGCCGGTTTTTCATCAGCAGGCTCTTCATCTTTTTCATCTTCCACAGGAATTTCGTCTGCTGATTGCGGCTTCATATCGTCAGTTGCATAATAATCATCCTCAAGATCTTCGGTCAGGTCATCGGTATCTGTGGTATCATTATCCTTAACAGGCGTTCCAACTACCGGAAGATTATTCTCTTCGGGAGAATTGGACGGTGCTGAAAAGTATGTATAAGAAACAAGGAATGAAATTACAAATACCAGAACAAATGCTAAAATTGTTATAAGAGATTTGAGTGCAAAACGATTTTTTTTCTTTTTTCTTCTTTTTACACCTGTTGTTGTGGTTCTTCTTGGTGTTCTGCCCTCGACGAGCTGTTCAACGGTTTCATCATCAACAACCCTTTTTATCTGCTTTGTTTCTTCTCTTCTGTCTGACATATATATTACCTCCAAAGTGATAAATAATTCAAATTACACCTCTATTATATCATTTTTATGCATTAAGTAAAGGAATTTTTGTACGTTTTTTGTTTTATACTTGGTTTTTAGTGCTTTTTCGTAATAATAGAGCTGTTTGCTGTATTTTTGTACTATTTCCGAAGGTTCTTCGTAAACATCCGTTTTGTAATCCAGAAGAATAATTTTTCCGTCATGCTCAAAATAACAGTCAATAACACCCTGTACACAAAGAGTTTCTGTTTCAGGCAGTGAAGAGTCAACCTCTTTTGCACCTACGCTTATTACAAAGGCTTCCTCCCTAAAAACCTTATCTGCACTTTTTAGCTTTTCACCCAACGGACTTGAAAGAAAGTCCTCAATCTTCTTTATATCAATTACACTGTATTCATCGTCGCTTAATAAACCCTTTTGAAGAAGTCTGTCACATTCCTCATGGACAGAAGTACAGTTGTGGTCAATATATTGAAGTAATTTGTGATGAGCCGTTCCGAAAAATGTTCCTCTTTGCTTATCTCTTTTAAAGTCAGGCTTTTTCAGCTCCGTCTTTTTGCAGGCGGGTTTGTTTAGCATGGGTATATTTCCGTCGTGTGAAGGTGCAATGTTAAATTCCATTGATTTAAGTAAAGATACGGAAGCCTTGTTGGGAAGATTAATTGCTTGCTTATACGGATATTCATAATCAAGCAGTCGGGAAATCTCCTGATTTTCCTCAAATTCCGTTTCTTCATACAAAACTTGTGAAGTTTGTTCTTCTTCGATAATTGCTTCTGTTTCCTTGACGCTCCAATATTTTGCTGCACCTCGGAAATAGGAGAGAGCCATCAATGAAAAATAGCTATTGGCAAGGAGAATTTCATTTGTTGAAAGCTTTGAAAGACATTCCATACCGTATGCTTCAAATTTTTCTATACCCGAAAGCGTTCCTACGGCATAGAGCTTTTCCCTTGCTCTGGTAAGGGCTACATAAAGAAGCCGCATTTCCTCGCGTGCATTATCTTTCTTTTCAATATCAAGAAGAACGCTACGCATCGGTGACGGGTATTTGCATCTTAAAAGCGGATTTATAATGTCCATACCGATTCCGCCACGGCTGTTCATTATCAAACCGCCTGCTGCACTCTTGTGCGTCTGGTATGTGTTTCCGCATCCTGCAAGAAATACAATAGGAAATTCCAATCCCTTTGATTTGTGAATGGTCATAATCCTTACGACATCCATTTTCTCCGATACGGCTTTTGACTCGCTTGTTGTGTCAGATGCTTTTTTTATTTTCTGTACATAGTTGACAAAATTAAACAGCCCGTTATAAGTTGACCTTTCAAATTCCTCCGCTTTTTCAAGGAGCAGGTCAAGATTAGCTCTCCTTAACTGTCCGTCAGGGAACGATAAAACAATACTGTAAATGTTTGTGTCAGTATATATTTTCTGTATAAGCTCACATACACTTAAAAACCCAGAAGAATTACGCCATGTAGAAAGTAAATCGTTAAATTTACGACACTTCTGTGCAAGCTCGGGCGAAACCTTGTATTTATAGGAACATATGCCGTAAAAGGCATCGCAAAAACTAACCGTGCTCTGCATCCTGATTAGAAGAAGCTCGTTTTCGTCAAACATAAACATAGGGCTTCTGAGTGCACACGCAAGGGGAATCTCGCTCTGTGCATTGTCAATAAGCTTCAGTATTTCGAGGATTTGACCGACTTCTACTGTTTCATATAAGTCATCACTTCCTTCAACGTAACAGGGAACCCCCTGTGCAAGAAATGCCGCCTCATAGGAAGATGATGCTCTTTTTGTTGCTCTCGACAGTACGGCAATATCGCTGTATCTTACTGGACGTTGAATACCCTCGTCCTTATCCCACACAAGTCTTTTTGACGAAATAATATCTTTTATTTCACCGGCAATACAATATGCCTCGTTGTAACGCTTGGTTTCAGCATTTCCATCTTCTTTTACAATTATAATTTCACTTTTCTCATTAGGTATGCTTTCAGGAATGAAATCTGCACCAAAATCAAGACGGTGTTCTTTCAGATAGTCTATTCCGCCTGCAGATTCTGTCATAATTATATCAAAAATACCGTTTACGCTGTTTATTACAGTACTGCCGCTGCGGAAATTTTTTGATAAAAAGATTTTACGTTTGGCAGAATCCTCATCAAAAAACGAGTTTTCACATTTTTTCATAAAAATTGAAGGGTCGGCGTTTCTGAAGCCGAATATGCTCTGCTTGATATCTCCAACCATAAAGCATCTGCCTTTTGAAATAAGTCCGAAAAGCATATCCTGTAAATCGTTGGAATCCTGATATTCATCTATATAGATTTCGTCGTATTTGTTTTTTAATGCAATTCCTATTTCGGTTAACGAAATGCCATCTTCCGAAATTATGTTAAGGGCAAGATGTTCACAGGTGGAAAAATCTATAACCCGCCTTTCGGTCATTTTTTCATAATATAATCTTCCAAGAAGTATTGTCGCTGATGTAAGTGCTTTTATTTGCGGATATAGCTGTGCTCTCAAATCCTCGCACTCATCAGGTGAAAATTCCAGAAGTGCAGGCAATAACTCATCCCGGATGTAATTGCGGATTCGGGTACGGGTGTCAGTTATTTGTGACTTGATTTCCTTATTACAGTTTCTTTTTCCTCCTGTTATTCTGGGGAAAAGCTCACAACGTTTGTAAAAATCGTAGAGTGCATCATAAGTTTCGCATTTTGAAAACTCAAGGAGAAGCTGACTTTCTTCATACAAAAAATTTTCAAATCCGATAAGATTAGCCTCGGAAATTTCTGCAAGGTGGGCAATTGACTGGGAAGCACTTTGAAGTGCTTCTCTGCAGGATTTTACCGTATATGTACTGAAATAAGTGTCGTTATAGGGCATTACATTTTTATCGTACATATCTGAAATTTCGTTAAGCCATTTTTCGGGATATGCAGCAGACTGTGCCTTTCTGTAAAGGCTCGAAATCATTGTTGTATAGTCTCCTGCACCTAATATGTTTTCGGAGAATTCCGAGTCGCGCTTATCATATGAACAAGCATTTGTAAGTGCTTCAAACCCGTCTAAAATAAAGTCTCTTTGTTCTTCATCAGGAAAATGTAGGTTAACGATTTTCGCAAGCTCCTCATTCTCTTCCGATAAAGCTGTTCCTTTCTTTTTCTCCAATGCACAGTAAAGTGCATTTACAGTATCTTCAAGTGCTGAAAGCTTCAGCAGAGAAAGCTCTCCGTTTTCACCAATTGAAATGTCGGAGGGGAGATTTGCTTTGAAAAAGTTTTGCTTTACCACATCATAGCAAAAAGAATCTATCGTGCATATTTGTGCGCTTCCAAGTAACGAAAGCTGATTTTTCATATACTTTCGTACAGAAGCATCCGTTGATTCGTGCGCCTCTTTTCTGAGTGCTTTGCCGATTCTTTCTTTCATTTCCGCCGCTGCTGCTTTAGTAAATGTAACTACCAACAGCTTTTCTACAGATACGGGGGAGACAGTATCCTTAATACGCTCAATAATACGGGTTGTAAGTACCTG
>JAZUPX010000138.1:0-8160 GCA_045605405.1 Clostridia bacterium | reverse complement strand
ATATAAGTGCTTTGTCCATCTTTTTTGCAGTATTAAAATATTTGCTTTCGGATTTATTCACAGCTACCCCTCCTTTAAATATTTATTTTTCCTCGCTGATTTCGCGAGCAAGTTCAACAATCTCATAAGCATATTTTGCTTTGCCTTTTTCAAGCATCCTTTTGTAAATAGGATAATTAATCCCGCAAAGAATAAATCCTATAATACCTATAATAATTCCTGCAACCATTGATATCACTCCGCTGCCGATTGCCTGCATTGCAAGACTCATACCTGTACCAACAATGAGTGAAGAGATAATACCAAATGTGTAAGTAAAAATTGTTGCCGGAAGTTTTGCTTTTTTGTCAAGCTTTTTAAGGGCAACTATCTTTGAGCTATCCTTTGGTGCATAGTCCTTTGCGATTGCTTCTGCTAAAATTTTGTCTGTGTTCATAATGAATCCTCCTTTTTTAATTTACACTTTGAGTATAAATCAAACTAAGGGTAAAATGAACAACATAATTTGCGTTTTTTGTTGTGTTGAAAATTTATTCTATTAATATAATATCACAAAAAACAGAGAATTTCAATTACAGGATGGATTCGCTATTCTGCGGAAAACTGAATTTTCCGTTTTAGCACCACAATAAAAGCACTATCATACGATAGTGCTTTTATTGTGGAAGAACCGAATGGTTCAGATGCCTCTAATTTTCAACATCTCTATATTCAGATCGTATAAACTGATGGTTGCATTTATTACACCTATATGTAGAATCAAAAAAATATCTTGTTGCTGGAACATAATATTTCCTTTTTGATACACTTGATGGTTTTTCTCCGACTTTAGGTTGCCCCCAATTAAGTTGTTCTTTATTATAGTGCTCAATAACTTCTTCTTTTTTGATAGAAATAATCTCGCTACCAGTATCAACACTATTGATAAACTCACAACTTCTGCTTCCGCAATGTGGGCATTTAGCTTTTGAAAAATAATAACAGAATAACAAAACAACTACTACAATTATACCCAATACAATTAGATTACCCATATAACTACCTCCTTTCAAATTTCTATAAATTAAAAAGTGCGCAGCCGAAGCTACGCACGAAAAATGCATAACTCCAATTGCTGCGACACAACTTTGACAAACTATAAGAGAAAGCCAAAATAGAGAATGCATTTTTACCAAGATAAAAATACTTCTCCCATAGTATGTCCAAATATTAAGTTGTGTCGCAAGAATAGTATAACACATAAAGAAATTTATTGCAATATAAAAATGCTGCTAACTCTTAATCTGTATCAATTTGTGCAGACATTAAAAAGAAACCTGTTGGATGGATTCGCTATTCTGCGGAAAAGCCGTCTCACGGCTCTGACAGTCCACCGGACTGTCATTCACTACCGCTCGTTCGAATCCTCCAATTCCAAGCACCAAAAAAGCATCGTCTATTGACGATGCTTTTTTGGTGGTGGGAGAGGATGGATTCGAACCATCGAAGTCAGTGACAACAGATTTACAGTCTGCCCCCTTTGGCCGCTCGGGAACTCTCCCTGGAGCTGGTGATGGGACTCGAACCCGCAACCTGCTGATTACAAATCAGCTGCTCTGCCAATTGAGCTACACCAGCTTGTATTTAGTTAGTCACCCCGTGACACGCATATTATAATAGCACAGGAATCAGTGGTTGTCAACATTTTTTTATAAAATTTTTAATTTTTTTGGACAGGCAGGTTTTTATGCACCAATTCAAAAATTCTTATTGCCTTTTTCGTGAAAAAAGTATAAAATAATATAATAGCGGTAGTTTACCGCTTTGCGCGAAAGGACTTGATACAGATGTTACACACAAATTTAAGTATTAACGAGAAAGGACACCTCAGTTTTGCAGGTGTTGACACGGTGGAGCTTGCGAAAGAATACAAGACCCCTCTCTATGTTCTTGACGAGGAGCGTATTCGTGAGAAGTGCCGTGCATATATAAATTCAATGAAGAAGTATTTTGGCGAGGATGCTCAGGCGCTCTATGCCAGCAAGGCACTAAGCTTTAAGGAAATATACAGAATTGTAAAGGACGAAAATATGTCGGTCGACGTGGTTTCGGGCGGAGAAATATACACTGCCAAGGAATCAGGCTTCCCTATGGATAGAGTATACTTCCACGGGAACAACAAGACGGACGACGAAATAGCCTTTGCAATGGATATGGGCGTAGGCTTTTTTATGGCAGACTGCCGTGAAGAGCTTCTTGCAATCAGCCGAATTGCAGGGGAAAAAGGCATCACACAGAAGATTATAATGCGTCTTACCCCCGGAATTGATACACATACTTATGAAGCGGTAAGAACAGGTCAGGTGGATTCCAAATTCGGTACGGCAATTGAAACGGGGCAGGCTATAAAAATGGTGGAATTTACCCTTTCTCTCCCCAACATTTCGTTGGAGGGCTTCCATTGTCACGTGGGTTCTCAGGTTTTTGACGGAGAAACCTTCTGCCAGAGTGCAGAGATTATGATAGATTTCATTGCTCTTGTTAAAAAAGAGCTTGGCTACGAGGCAAAAACTCTCAACCTCGGCGGTGGTTTCGGCGTGAGATATGTGGAATCCGACCCCCATCTTGATATAGAAAACACAATTAAGGAAATAAGCGTTTATGTAAAAAACAAATGTGCCTCTGCAAATATAAATATGCCCAAGATTCTTATGGAGCCGGGCAGAAGCATTGTTGCCGATGCAGGGCTGACTCTTTACAGCGTGGGCAGTGTCAAGACGATTACAGGTTACAAGAGCTATGTTGCAGTTGACGGCGGTATGGGTGACAACCCCCGTTACGCCCTTTACGGCAGTCTTTACAGTGCACTCATTGCCAATAAGGCAGACAAGGAAGCTTCTTTCAAATGCACAATTGCGGGAAAGTGTTGCGAAAGCGGTGACCTTATTGCCGAGGACATAAAGTTGCAGGAATGTGAAAAAGGGGACATCCTTGCGGTGCTTACAACGGGTGCGTACAACTACTCAATGGCATCAAATTACAACAGAATCCCCCGTCCCCCCATTGTTATATTAAAGGACGGAAAAAGCCGTATTGGTGTAAAGAGAGAAACCTACGAAGATATAATTAAAAATGATAACTAAGAGGTAATCTTATGATTATTAAGCTTGCAGGACTTATTATCGATGTAAAAAATAAATACCCCTATTTCAATGATTTCTGCCGCGGATTTGAAGCGGAGGGCAAGCCCCACTTTACCGTGAAAGTGCCCGACAAGGTACTCAGGAAAGCCATAGAAAAAAATCCCGACTATTCCGACGGATATCTGGAATGTCTTGAAATCTACCGTATTATCTGCCGCAAAATTCTGGATTACGATGCAATGCTGATGCATTGTGCCGCAGTTGCAGTTGACGGGGAGGCGTATCTTTTCACGGCAGTCAGCGGTACGGGAAAGACCACTCATATAAATTTGTGGCGTGAAAAGTTCGGTGACAGATTTTTGGTAGTAAACGGTGACAAGCCCATTCTTCGTATGCGGAAAGGAAAGTTTTTTGCCTGCGGAACTCCATGGAGAGGGAAAGAAAACTACGGACACAATGTAGTTGCACCAATCAAGGCGGTATGTATTCTTGAACGGGGAGAAACCAACGAAATTAAAAAAATTGCCCCCCATGAGGCAATTTCCACGGTGCTGACACAGACCTTACGTACCGATGATATGCGTGAAATGGAAAAAATGCTGGTTCTTACGGACAAGCTTTTAGGAAGCGTGCCTTTTTACAGACTTCGTTGCAATATGGACCCAGAAGCGGCGGATGTTTCCTATAACGGAATGCAGGAGTGAGATAATGTTTAACAAAAGAAAAATTAAAGAATCCGACAGTTGCCGTTATTGTAAAAACCTTGTGAAAAACGGGGAGGAATATTCCTGCAAATATGCAAAGGGTGAAGTAAAACTCAGCGGAATCTGTAAGAAATATGTGTTTAATCCCTTTGCACCAAGAGTTCCGAGAGTTCGCAATTTAGACACTACAATGTTTGACCCATTAGACTTTAAAATTTAAGGAGAGTTTCTATGAAACCGCAGAAAATAGAAAGCTTTAAAATAGACCACGACAAACTGAATCCAGGAATATATGTGTCCCGTACAGACGGGGACATTGTAACCTATGACCTCCGCACAAGGAAGCCCAATATGGGGGATTATATGGACAATGCAACGATGCACAGCGTGGAGCATATGATTGCCACATATATCCGCAGCTCATCAATCGGGCAGGATATAATATATTTCGGACCTATGGGATGCCAGACGGGATTTTATCTTCTTGTAAGGAACGGAAACAATGACGAAGTTCTTGCCGTGGTAAAGGAAACCTTGCAAAAGGTTATTTCTCACGAGGGAGAGGTTTTCGGTGCATCACAGATTGAATGCGGAAACTACAAAAATCTTGATATAGCCCTTGCAAAAGAGGAATGCAGAAAATATCTTGAAGTATTAGAGAGCTACACTCCCGACTTCACATACGAGGTGTAAAAAATGATTGGTATTATCGGCGCAATGGATATTGAAATTGAACACATAAATGCCGTAATGGAAAATAAAGAGGAATTTACCGTAAGCGGTGCTCTGTATACAAAGGGCACTATTGACGGGAAAGAGGTTGTCACAGCGGTATGCGGTATCGGCAAGGTGTTTGCCGCTATGTGTGCGCAGACAATGATAGTGAAATTCGGTGCAGACAAGATTATAAACACCGGTGTTGCAGGCGGTCTTACGGATAAGACCGACATTCTTGATACCGTAGTTGCAACGACTCTTGTTCAGCACGATATGGATACTACATATTTCGGTGACCCCAAGGGTATGATTTCAGGTATCAATGTGGTGGAGTTTGAATGTGACAAAGTTCTTGCAGAAAAAATTACAGAAAATGTAGAGGGTAATTGTATCCGTGGTATTGTGGCATCAGGCGACTGCTTCGTAGCAGACAATGACAAAAAGAAAGAAATCAGCGAAACATTTAATGCCGTTGCCTGCGAAATGGAGGGTGCGGCAATCGCACAGGTGTGCTATGTGAATAAGATTCCTTTCTGTGTGCTTCGTACTATTTCCGACGGTGCCAACGGCGAAGAAATGAGTTATGAAAAATTTCGAGTAGTAGCAGCGGAAAAAGCGGCTAAGGTAATTATTAAAACATTAAAAGAAATTTAATTGTAGCGGTCGATGTATGCATCGACCGCTACAATTAAATTGGATAATATTCCTGATTTTTCATTTAGACTCTTTGCGGAGTATTCTTTCTGCATTTTTATGCTTTATAAGTTCCAAATCTTCTTCGCATAAGCCCAGGGACATTAAATAATCGTAAGAATCTTTTGGCCTTTGCCAGGGGTTATCGCTTCCAAAAAGGAATTTGTCTGCCCCGTGGCGGAGAATCATCTCACGGCACTTTTCTTTGTCTAAAAATCCGCAGGTCATGGATGTATCCATATAAATATCGGTGCCTATTAAATATTTATCCACATCGTCCCATAGGGAAAAACTGCCGAAATGTGCAGCGATAATATTTTTGCAACCTGTTTTGTCAAGAAGTTTTCTGAGCCTTTCGGGGGTGCAATGAAAAGGCGGTTTATATCCGTAGTCCTCTCCTGCATGAAACAGTACCCACAAGCCCAGATCTTCACACTTTTTAACAATTTTTTCAACAATTGGCTCGTCAATAAAGAAGCTTTGAAACTCAGGGTGCATCTTAATTCCCTTTAATCCGTCAGCAGCAACATATTCCAGAGTTTCTTCCCAATCCTCCTGCCTCGGATGAACGCTGCCGAAAGAAACAATCCGCTTATTGTCGGTTATTTCTTTGGCAAAGCGATTTATGGTTGTATGCTGTGTGGGAGAGGTTGCAATAGGCATAACAATGCTCATATCTACGCCGCACTCGTCCATACTCTTTATAAGTCCTGCAAGCGTTCCGTCGGTCTGCGGCTTTAAAAGAAGCGTTCCGTGAGTGTTTATAATTCCGTTTTCCAGAGCTTCAATTGCCCGTGCGGCAATCTTGTCGGGAAATAAATGTGTGTGAAAATCAATTAACATAATATCAGTCCTTTAGCGAGGGGTTTTAAATAGAGGATGCAGATTTTCTGCATCCTCTATACTTATTATTAGCCTAATTTAGAAAGTGATTCAAGCACCTTTTCGTACATTTCCTTGTATTTAACGCCCTTAGCCTTTTCTTCTTCAATCAGCTTTGCAGGAGCTTTCGCTACAAAGCCCTGATTGGAAAGCTTCTTTTCAACTCTGTCAATTTCAGCTTCGAGACGTTCTTTTTCCTTGGTAAGACGTTCCTTTTCCTTTTCTGTGTCAATAAGCTCATCCATAGGCATAAATATCTTTGCACCCTCAACGATTACGCTTACACTACCTTCGGGAACACCTGCTTCGCTGTCTGTTACGACAACATCCTTTGCACCTGCAAGCTTTTCATAGAATGCCTTGCCGCTTTCAAAAAGCTCCTTGTTATCTGTTACGATAATCATACTTGCTCTTCTTGACGGAGGAACGTTCATTTCTGTTCTGATGTTACGAACACTTCTGATTGCGTCACATATAACAGCCATCATCTTTTCTTCCTCGGGGAAAGAAAGGGAATCTGTGTAAAGAGGCCACTGCGATGTCATAATTGTTTCCTCGCCTGTGGGAAGTGCGCAGAAGATTTCTTCTGTAATGAAAGGCATAAAGGGATGAAGAAGCTTCAATATTCCGCTTAATACATAGCAGAGAGTTCTCTGTGCATCAAGCTTGCTTTCTGTATTCTCACCGTAAAGACGGGGCTTTACAAGCTCGATATACCAGTCGCAGAATTCATCCCAGATAAAGTCATAGAGATTGCCGAGTGCTACGCCAAGCTCAAACTTATCAAGGTTTTCGGTAACGGATTTTACAACGCTGTTATAACGGGAGATAATCCACTTATCCTCGGTCTGGGGTGCTTTGGGAAGAGTGCATTCCTCAACCTCAAGATTCATAAGAACAAATCTTGCTGCATTCCAGATTTTGTTTGCAAAGTTACGGCTTGATTCAACTCTTTCCCAATAGAAACGCATATCGTTACCAGGTGCGTTACCTGTTGCAAGAGTGAAACGAAGTGCATCAGCACCGTATTTATCAATAACCTCAAGAGGGTCAATACCGTTGCCAAGAGATTTACTCATCTTTCTTCCCTGACTGTCACGAACAATACCGTGAATGAATACGTGACGGAACGGAGGCTTTTTCATATGCTCGCATCCGCTGAATATCATTCTTGCAACCCAGAAGAAAATAATATCATATCCTGTTACAAGCGTGCTTGTGGGATAGTAATATTTAAGCTCGGGAGTTTCATCAGGCCAGCCAAGTGTTGAGAATGGCCAGAGAGCAGAGGAGAACCATGTATCAAGCACGTCCTCTTCCTGACGCATAGCTGCTCCGCACTTGGGACAGGTATCAAGGTCTGTTTTGCTTACAACCATTTCACCGCACTTATCACAGTAGAATGCAGGGATTCTGTGTCCCCACCAGAGCTGACGGGAAATACACCAGTCGTGTACATTTTCCATCCAGTTTGTATATGTCTTGGTAAAACGCTCGGGAACAAACTCAACCTCACCGTCACGAACTACGCGGAGAGCTTCTTCAGCAAGGGGCTTCATCTTAACAAACCACTGGTCGCTTGTAAGAGGCTCAACAGTAGTGCTGCAGCGGTAGCAAGTACCAACATTGTGAGTATAATCTTCAATCTTGATAAGTGCGCCGCACTCTTCAAGATCCTTAACAATCTGCTTACGAGCCTCGTAACGGTCCATACCCTCATATTTTCCGCCCTGAGCGTTGATGGAAGCATCGTCATTCATTACGTTGATGATGGGAAGATTGTGACGAAGACCAACCTCAAAGTCGTTGGGGTCGTGGGCAGGTGTAATCTTAACTGCGCCTGTTCCGAAATCCTTTTCAACATATTCGTCTGCAACAATGGGAATTTCTCTTCCAACAAGGGGAAGAATACAGGTCTTGCCGACAAGGTCCTGGTATCTCTCATCCTCGGGATGAACTGCAATGGCTGTATCGCCAAGGAGTGTTTCGGGACGGGTTGTAGCAATTTCAATATAGCGGTCAGAATCGCTCATCTTATAACG
>JAZUPX010000137.1:0-2808 GCA_045605405.1 Clostridia bacterium | reverse complement strand
CCCTCTGTTTCTGCACCGAATACACAGACGGTCATAGGAGTCTTTTCCTTAATTGCGTCGCCTGTCTTACGGAGAGAATCAACTGTCGCACCGTCAAGCTGTGCGACAATGAGAGTTATATCGCCAATTTTCTTTGCATTTGACATAATGTCATTTGCCTTTGCATTAGCCATCTGAGAAGCTACCTGCTCAAGTTTCTTCTGCTGTTCACGGTTTTCGTTAACAACAGCTTCTGCGCGGTGAACAAGCTCACCCTCGGTAGTCTTGAGAGCTGAAGCAGTATTTGTGATGATTGCATTCTTCTCTTCAATATAACGGAGAACGCCCTCACCTGTTACAGCCTCAATTCTTCTTACGCCTGCGGCAACACCGCTTTCGGAAAGAATCTTGCAAAGACCTGCCTGAGACGTGTTGGAAAGGTGACAACCGCCGCAAAGCTCGATTGAATATCCGCCCATATTTACAACGCGGACTGTATCACCGTACTTTTCACCGAAGAGTGCCATTGCACCCTCAGCCTTAGCATCGGCAATAGCCATATTCTTGATAACAACGGGATAAGCGGAAAGTATAGCCGCATTAACCTTATTTTCAACTTCCTGAAGCTGCTCCTTGGAAACTGCTTCAAAGTGGGTAAAGTCGAAACGGAGTCTATTTTCGTCAACGTAGCTACCTGCCTGCTCAATGTGGCTGCCTAAAACTTCGCGGAGAGCCTTCTGCAGAAGGTGTGCAGTTGAGTGATTACGGGTAATAGCCATTCTCTTCTTGGTATCGATAGAAACTGTAACCTTGTCTCCCTTGGAAGCTGTTCCCTCAAGAACTGTTACGTGGTGAAGTATCTTACCGTCACCCAGCTTCTTCGCATCGGTAACTTCCATCTTGAAGCCTTCGCCCTCGATTACACCGTTATCGCCTACCTGACCGCCGCTTTCACCGTATACAACGGTTTTGTCGAGAATAAGAACTGCATTCTCACCGTCGGAAACGGAATCTGCAACCTGTCCGTCTTTAACGATTACTGTTATATTTGCATCACAGGTAGAATTTTCATAGCCGATAAATTCTGTTGTGATTTCCTTACCCAGTGTCTGGTAAATGTCCTCGCTCCAAGCGGCTTCATCACCAACGTTTCTGCCCTCTCTTGAACGGGTTTTCTGCTCAAGAAGAAGCTTGTTGAATGCTTCTCTGTCAACCTGAAGACCCTTTTCCTGAAGAATTTCTTCTGTAAGGTCAATGGGGAAACCGTATGTGTCATTAAGAGTGAAAGCATCATCACCTGAGAGAATTTTTCCGCCACTCTTTTCAAGGCCCTGTATCTTTTCTTCAAGGATGGAAAGTCCGCGGTCAATAGTCTGGCTAAAGCTTTCTTCCTCTCTCTTGATAACTTTCTTGATATAATCCTGCTTTTCTTCAAGCTGGGGATATGCACCCTTTGACTCTCTTACAACTGTATCAACGATATCGGAGAGGAATGTTCCCTTGATACCGAGGAGTCTTCCGTGACGTGCCGCACGGCGGAGAAGTCTGCGGAGAACGTAACCACGTCCCTCGTTGGAGGGGGATACGCCGTCACAGGTCATAAAGGTTGTACTTCTAATATGGTCAGTGATAACACGGAGAGAAATATCTGTCTTTTCATTGTCACCGTAGTTAACCTTAGCAACTTTACTGATTTCAAGCATAATATTGCGGATTGTGTCAACCTCGAAAAGGTTGTTTACATCCTGCATAATAACAGCCATTCTTTCAAGTCCCATACCTGTATCGATGTTGGGATTTGCAAGACGGTTATAAACGCCGTTTTCGTCCTTGTCAAACTGTGTAAATACAAGATTCCAGAATTCTACGAATCTGTCACATTCACAGCCAACCTTACAGTCGGGGCTTCCGCAACCGTACTTTTCACCACGGTCAAAGTAAAGCTCACTACAAGGTCCACAGGGTCCCTGACCGATTTCCCAGAAGTTGTCCTCCTTACCCATTCTGGAAATGTGAGATGGGTCTACGCCAACTTCCTTTGTCCAGATGTCGATAGCTTCATCATCATCTTCGTAAACGGTGATGTATACTCTATCCTCGGGAAGTCCAAGGTCTTTGGTAACAAATTCCCAAGCCCATGCGGTTGCTTCGTGCTTGAAATAGTCACCGAAAGAGAAGTTACCAAGCATTTCAAAGAACGTACCGTGACGTGCAGTTATACCCACACGTTCAATATCAGGTGTACGGATACACTTCTGGCAGGTTGTAACACGCTTACGGGGAGGAATCTCCTTTCCTGTGAAATAAGGCTTAAGGGGAGCCATACCCGCATTTATGAGAAGAAGACTGTTGTCATTCTGAGGTACAAGGGGGAATGACGGAAGTCTTAAATGTCCCTTACTTTCGAAGAATTTCAGATATCTTTCGCGTATTTCGTTAAGTCCAAGTTTTTCCATTTGTAAACACTCCTTTACAAGCTATCATTATATCTTTTTTTGTGCTTATTGTCAACCTTGTTAAAGGAGATTTTGGCTTGTTTTCCTTAAATATAAAAAAAGGGGTGGATTTTTCCCTTTAAATATGATAGAATGTATAAAATAATGTTTTCTCGGAGGCTAAGATATGACAGTTATTAAAGCACTTATTCTCGGGCTTATTCAGGGGGTCAGCGAATTCCTGCCTATTTCCTCATCGGGACATCTGTCCATTGCAGGAAGACTTATGGGTTTTGACCCCGAAGCAGACAGTCTGCTGTCCTTTAATATATTACTTCACGTGGCAACCCTTGCCGCAGTATTTATCGTTTACAGAAACGACATATGGGAAATG
>JAZUPX010000136.1:0-6393 GCA_045605405.1 Clostridia bacterium | reverse complement strand
GACAAAGCAATTGTTGCCGCTGCAAAAATGAGCAGCCGCTACATCACCGACCGTTTTCTCCCCGACAAGGCAATCGACCTTGTTGACGAGGCGTGCAGCCGTGTCCGTCTTGGTGCACTTACCGCACCGCCAGAGATAAAGGAGCTTGAAGCGTCTCTTGAAAATATCGGTGCAGAAAAGAAAGAGGCAATAAATTCTCAGGATTTTGAAAAGGCGGCAGAGCTTCGCGACAAGGAAAAGGAAATGGGCGAAAAGCTTTCCAAACTCCGTGAAGAGTGGCAGAGCAAATCCTCACAAAGCGCAGGTGAAATCGGCGAGGACGAAATTGCCGAAATCATATCGGGTTGGACGGGAATCCCCGTGAAAAAGCTTGCGGAGGAAGAATCGGAAAGACTCCGTAATCTGGAGGAAGTTCTTCACAAGAGGGTTATCGGTCAGGACGATGCCGTAAAAGCTGTTGCCAAGGCTATCCGCCGTGGCAGAGTGGGTCTCAAAGACCCTAAAAGACCTATCGGCTCTTTTATATTCCTCGGCCCTACGGGCGTGGGCAAGACGGAGCTTTCAAAAGCACTTACCGAGGCACTTTTCGGTGATGAGGATGCCCTTATAAGAGTAGATATGTCCGAATATATGGAGAAGCACTCCGTTTCCAAAATGGTTGGCTCGCCTCCAGGATATGTGGGCTTTGACGAGGGCGGTCAGCTTACTGAAAAGGTAAGAAGAAAGCCTTACAGTGTAATTCTATTTGACGAAATTGAAAAGGCACATCCCGACGTTTTCAACATTCTTCTGCAGATTCTTGACGACGGTCAGTTAACCGACAGTCAGGGCAGAAGAGTAGATTTTAAAAATTGTGTTATAATAATGACAAGTAACGTAGGTGCAAGAAACATTTCCGAGCCGAAGTCACTCGGTTTTGCTTCGGGAAGTGACAACCGTGAAACGGTCAACAAAAACATCAGAAACAGCGTAATGGACGAGCTTAAAAAGATGTTCAGACCTGAATTTCTTAACAGAGTTGACGACATTATCGTATTCAGCCAGCTTACCGAAGACGAAATCGGTGAAATCGCTCTCGTAATGCTTGAAAATCTGAAAAAGAGACTTTCAGCAAATGACATTACGGCAACGGTTGACGAAAGTGCTGTGAAGCTTCTTGCCAAAGAGGGCTTCGACCCCGTTTACGGCGCAAGACCTCTCCGCCGAGCAATCACATCCAAGGTGGAGGACCTTTTTGCCGAGGAAATGCTTGACGGAAAAATTGAAAACGGTGATAGTGTAATAATTAAAGCCGAAGATGGAGAAATTAAAATAGTAAAATAAATTACAAAAGAGCTATCTCATTTTTTTTGAGATAGCTCTTTGAACCTGAAAAAACAATAACTTTTTCTTACAAAAAAAGAAGCTTATGCCCCGAATTTACGGGCTTTGTATAAATTTTAAAAAAATATTAATTTTTTGCTTGAAATTGTAGTTTTTTTGTAGTACTATGAACGAGATAGCAGAAAATGGAGGAAATGGAAATGGCTAACATTAAAAAAATAGGTATTCTTACAGGCGGTGGCGACTGCCCCGGACTTAATGCGGTTATCCGTGCCGTAGTAAAGACTGCTATAACAAAATACGGTCTTGAAGTTCTGGGAATCAGAAAAGGTTATCACGGCCTTTATCATAAAGATTTTATTCCGCTGACACTTGACAGCGTTCAGGAAATTCTCGGCGAGGGCGGTACAATTTTGAAAAGTTCCAACAAGGACAACCTCTTTAAGTATCCCGTTCGCGACGAAAACGGTGAAATCGTAAAAAAAGACGGAAAAATCGTTTACGAAAATGTATCTCAGATTGCAGTAGAAAACCTCAAGGAAGCAGGCATTGATGTACTCTTCATTCTTGGCGGTGACGGTACACTTACAAGCGGCCGTGACTTTGCCCGTCTGGGCGTAAATGTAATGGGTATTCCCAAAACGATAGACAATGACCTCAGTTGTACCGACTACACTTACGGTTTCGATACAGCAATCGGCATTGTAACAGAATCTCTTGACAGGCTTAGAACAACTGCAAAGAGCCACGGCAGAATTATGGTTGCAGAGGTTATGGGAAGAGGGACTGGCTGGCTTACACTTCACAGTGGTATTGCAGGTGCGGCTGACGTTATCCTCATCCCCGAAATTCCTTACGATATTAAGAAGGTTGCAGATAAAATCAAGGCAGACTTTGCAAAGGGCAAGGATTTTGCAATTGTTGCAGTTTCTGAGGGGGCGAAACCTCAGGGCGGTGAAGCTGTTATCCTCAAGGTAAGAGAGGACAGCCCCGACCCCATTCGTCTCGGTGGCATTGCAAATGTTGTTGCAGACCAGCTCGAAGAATTGTGTAACAACGAAGCTCGTGCAACAATCCTCGGCCACGTTCAGCGTGGTGGTACAACCTCCGGTCATGACAGAGTGCTTTCTTCCCGTTACGGCTATGCTGCTGTTGAGTACGCTATGCAGGGCAAGTTCGGTAATATGGTTGTGCTTCAGGGAGATACTATTAAGTGTGTTTCTCTTGAGGATGTTATCGGAAACGGTAACAAGCTTGTTGACCCCGAATGTGAAACTGTTAAAATGGCTAAGGGACTTGGCATTTGCTTCGGTGACTAAAATAAAAGTAAAAAGGAATTTGCATTCGCCACAGCCAGATAAGGAAGTATTGTCCTGAAAATCGCCTTTTTGTCGAATTTCTGCGTTGAAAAATGCCCATATCCGTCAGGATTATGTCCATTTTTTGCCTTGAACTTCATACAAAAATTCCGATTTCAGGATGCAAAAGCAGTTTTGAATATCAGATTTTTATATTTAGACAAAGAATAAAAAGCCCGTAATACTGACGTATTTCGGGCTTTTTTGATGTAGTATAAATTAAAAATATGGCTTCAAAACCAAAACTGCCTTACCTGGCTGTGGCGTTATGCGAATTCCTTTTTTTGTATTGAATCAAAGCCATAGGCGTGCTATAATTGGTATATATACCCATCGAAAGGAGTTTTCTTATGACAATCCGCGAACAAACTGAGAAAATTGAGAGGGATACCCTGTCCCCTTTTGCCTGCCTTTCTGAAAAAACAAAGGGCAGAGAGGAAAAGGCACCTCTTTGTGATATGCGCACCGAATTTCAGCGTGACCGTGACAAGATTATTCATTCAAAATCTTTCCGCAGGCTGAAGCATAAAACGCAGGTTTTCATCACTCCCGAGGGAGACCATTACAGGACCCGTCTTACCCACACGCTGGAGGTTTCGCAGATTGCCAGAACAATTGCCAGAAGCCTTCGTCTTAACGAAGACCTTGTTGAAGCAATGGCAATGGGACACGACTTAGGACACACTCCTTTCGGTCACGCAGGAGAAGCTGCATTAAACGAGCTATGCTCCGATGGATTTATGCACAGCCAGCAGAGTCTTCGCACCGTCGACATACTGGAAAAGCTTAACTTAACGTGGGAAGTAAGAGACGGTATCCTCAACCATCCCGGCGGCGGAAACCCCGATACTCTTGAGGGAGAAGTTCTGCAGCTTGCCGACAGAATTGCCTATATAAACCACGATATTGACGATGCCTGCCGCGGTGGTATTATAAATGAAAAGGACATCCCCAAAATAATTACAGATGTGCTTGGGGAAACCCACGGTGAAAGAATAAACACCCTCATCTGTGACGTGGTGAGAAATTCCTACGGAAAAAGGGAAATTGTGATGAGTGCCGAGGTTGAGGAGGCAATGACACGACTTCGTAACTATATGTTTGATTTTGTGTATGTAGGCTCCAAGGCCAAGGAAGAGGAAAAGAAAGTATTTGGCATAATTAAGGGGATTTTTGAATATTACACACAAAACCCCGGTGCAATGCCTCTTTATCTTCAGGAAATTGCCTGGAAAGAGGGCGTAGAAAAAGCGGTTTCCGACTATATTGCAGGTATGAGTGACAGATTTGCCATTTACACCTATAACAATATTTACGTGCCGAAGTCCTGGGAAAAACTTTGATGAACGAAATACATTGACACATTCACTTAAATATATTAAAATATATTATATCTTAAATTAAGGAGATTTTGTATGTACATAGGTATTGACATCGGCGGTATGAGCATAAAAGCAGGCGTTGTCAACGAAAGCGGGGACATACTTGCAAAATATGCTGTTACCACCCCGAAAAACGATAATGACGCATTTCTTAACGCAATGCTTGAAAGCATAAATAAGGCAGTTGAGGAAGCAGGTATACAGAAAAGTGATATTAAGGCTGTCGGAATCGGAAATCCCGGAGTAGTAGACCGTGACAAGGGCATATTATCGGAGGCAACCAATATTGGTTTTTCCAATGTTCCTGCCCGCGAATTTCTGCAGAAGCATCTTGGTGACATTCCCGTTTTGGTAGAAAATGACGCCAACTGCGCGGCTCTTGGTGAGTATTATAAGGCAGAAAGCTCCCGAAACTTTATTTTTATTACCCTTGGCACAGGCGTAGGCGGAGGAATTATCATAAATGGCAAGCTATACCTTGGTACCAACGGTGCTGCAGGGGAGCTTGGTCATATAGTAACCCATACAAACGGCAGACCATGCGGCTGCGGAAGACGTGGTTGCTGGGAAACATATGCATCAGTAACAGGACTTATCGAAACCACAAAAGAGCATAGGGATGAAATAAAATCACTCTCTCCTGACGAGGAAATTTCGGGAAGAACGGTGTTTGACCTCGCACGTAAAGGCGATAAGGATGCTGAAAGAATCCGTGATATGTGGATAGAGGAAATTGCCATAGGAATTGTTGATATGGTAAACATCTTCCAACCCGACCAGATTATAATCGGCGGTGCAATTTCCAAAGAGGGTGACACAATTCTCCTCCCTGTTATTGATTATGTAAACAAGAATGCATTCTGTTCTGCGATACTTTCCAAGCCGAAGATTGAAATGTCCAAAATCGGCGGTGATGCAGGAATAATCGGTGCAGCCTTACTTTATTCTAACTTAAAATAAAACAGCCAAGAAAGGAATGTTTATAAATGAAAATCAAAGGAAATATTATTATAGGACAGTCAGGCGGTCCCACCGCTGCAATCAACGCAACACTTGCAGGTGTTTTTGATGCAGGTAAGAAACTGACTAAGGGCAAGGTTTACGGTATGCTCGGCGGTGTTGAGGGACTCCTCAATGAGAACTTCATTGATATGTGTGAAAAAATCACAACAGACCGCGAGTTGGAGCTTTTAAAGAGAACTCCCTCTTCCTACCTTGGCTCCTGCCGTTTCAAGCTTCCCGAACCCGTAGAGGGTAACGAAGTTTATGAAAAGCTTTTCAAGATTTTTGAAAAGCACAACATTAAGGGCTTCTTCTACATTGGTGGTAACGACTCTATGGATACCGTTAAGAAGCTCAGCATTTACAACGACGAATACAAGAAAACAGACATAAAGTTTATGGGCGTTCCCAAGACAATTGACAATGACCTTGTTGTGACAGACCATACTCCGGGCTTTGGCAGTGCAGCAAAATTTGTTGCAACAGTTACCAAGGAGCTTGTTCGTGACAGCCTTGTTTACGACCTCAAGAGTGTAACAATTGTGGAAATTATGGGCAGAGATGCAGGCTGGCTCACCGGTGCAAGCGCACTTGCAAAGGGTGACGATTGTGAGGGTGCTGCAATGATTCTTCTCCCTGAAGTTCCCTTCGACTACGAATATGTAAAAAGCCGTGTTGCAGAGCTTATGGAAACCAATAAATCCCTTGTAATCACTGTTTCCGAGGGTGTAAGAACAAAAGACGGCAAATATGTTTGTGAGCTTGGAAGCGAAAAGGGTACTGATGCATTCGGTCACACAATGCTTACAGGTACCGCACAGACCATTGCCACAATGCTTAAAAATGACCTCGGCATCAAGACCCGTGCAGTTGAGCTTTCAACACTTCAGCGTTGTGCATCACACATTGCGTCAGCAACTGATATTTCTGAGTCTTTTGCAGTAGGTCAGGCGGCTGTTAAGGCTGCTGCCGAGGGGGAAACAGGTAAAATGGCACTTCTTAAGAGAGTTTCCAACAACCCCTACATTTGTGTAACAGATACACATGATGTAAGAGAGGTTGCAAACCTTGCCAAGGAAGTTCCCCAGAGTATGATTAACGAAAACGGCGACTATGTAACAGAAGAATTTATTGAATATGTCCGTCCCCTTATCGAGGGCGAGCTTTCACAGCTTACGGTGAATGGTTTGCCTCAACATTTAAAACTTTGATACACAGCAAAGGAATGTTAAATCCATGGATGACCGTACATTAAGAGTTCTTGAATTTAATTCAATACGTGAAATGCTTAAAGAACAGGCAGTATGCGCCCAGACGCGTGAGCGCTG
>JAZUPX010000135.1:0-6590 GCA_045605405.1 Clostridia bacterium | reverse complement strand
GGACAATTGGCATCAGTTACAAAAACCTCGCCCTTTTCTATCACGACAGTATTTTCCCCAAACTCCGTTTCAATGGGTATCTCTGAGTTTTCATTGAGAGAAACCTCTCTGTAAACTTCACCGTTCAGTGATATTATGACCGTACCGCCCGTGGGTTTGGGAATAAGCCACAACACAAGTAAAATAACGGCTACTAATATTAAAGCAATATCACCTTTTCTCATATTGTGCATACTCCCTCCATAATACTATATTGTATAGCTTTTTGGGGGATTTGTAAAGTAGTTTAGAGTAAAAAATATGCTCTGTACTATCATACAGAGCATATTTCGCCTATTAACTTGCCGTCTTTTCTTTCGGTTATTTTCACATTTTTGATTTTTCCTGTCAGCTCCTCTCCGCCTTTAACGTATATGCGGAGATAATTTCCCGTAAGTCCCTCGGCATACAGACCGTCTGTCTGCTCGAAAAGAACCTCGGCTTCACTACCTATAAAGGAATCTTCCACCTCCTCGGCAATTTTTTCAGTCAGTTTTATAAGCCTTGCCGCACGTTCTTCCCTTACCTGATGGGGGACTTGGGGCATCTCGGCGGCAACTGTTCCGCTTCGTTCGGAATAGGGGAAAACGTGCACCTTTAAAAAGCGTGCTTTTTTCACAAATTTTAGAGTTTCAGAAAATTCCTCCTCTGTTTCTTCGGGAAAGCCACAGATAATATCCGTTGTAATTCCGGCATCGGGCATCTTTTCCCTGATTCTCCTCAGTGTGTCAAGATACTCGTCAGCCGTATATTTTCTGTTCATCCTTTTAAGCACGGTTGTGCTTCCCGACTGCAAAGAGATATGAAAATGTCTGCACATCTTCCTCTCCCCGGCAATAAAGGAAATAAAATCATCATCAAACAGCGTGGGGGAAATACTGCTCAGGCGCACTCTCTCAATGCCGTCCACCTTGCACACTGCTTCGATAACTGTTCTGAGGGTAGTTCCGTCCTTGAAATCTCTACCATAGGATGCGACGCTGATTCCCGTCAGCACCACCTCGGAAAAGCCCAGAGAAACAAGCCTTTTTGCCTCGTTTACCACATTTTCAACTTTTCTTGAGCGAACAGGACCTCTCGCATAGGGAATAATGCAGTAGGAGCAGAAATTGTTGCATCCGTCCTGAATTTTTATATAGGCACGGGTACGTTCCAACTTTCCCTCGCACTCAAGCTCCTCGTACATTCGCTCTTTCATAATATCAGTCAAAAGGTCAATATCCTCACCGCGAAGCTTTGCCGTCACAATTTCTGCAATTCTTCCGCGGCTGCTTGTGCCAAGGAGTACATCCGCTTCCGCCATTTTACGGACTTCATCCGCCTTGGTCTGGGCATAGCACCCCGTTACCGCAACAATGGCTTCAGGGTTTTGCTTTTTTGCACGGCGGATAATCTGCCTGCTTTTCCTCTCACCGATATTGGTAACGGCACAGGTGTTTATGACATAAGCATCACACTTTTCGGTGAAAGAGCCTATTTCCCACCCGATTTCGCTGAATTTTTTTGCATAGCAGTCTATTTCATACTGATTGACTTTACAGCCCAACGCATAAAATGCAACCTTCATTAAATCATTCCTCTGTTTTTCATCTCGTTTACCTTTAAAAGTGCAAGGCAGGTTTTTGCATCCACAATTTCACCCTTTAACGCCTTTTCCACAAGGGTTTCCAAGGGAACTCTCTGGAGCTCCATAAATTCATCCTCGTCACGGTTCATACTGCCCTCGTAAAGGTCGGTTGCAAGGTACATATGCACAACCTCGTAACAAAAACCGGGGGTAGGGTACATCTTGCCAAGAGAGATATAGTTTCTTGCACAGTAGCCCGTTTCCTCTTCAAGTTCCCTTTTTCCGCATTCCAGAGGGTCTTCCCCGTAGTGGAGCTTCCCTGCAGGAATTTCAAATGTGTTTGTATCAAAAGGACGGCGGTACTGCCATTCCATCATTACCGTACCATCATCAAAAAAAGGCACTACACACACTCCTCCAGGGTGCTCTACAAGTTCACGGGTGGCGGTGTTTCCGCCGGGGGTTGTTACTGTATCTACACGGAGGTTTATTACCTCCCCTTTAAATATATATTCCTGCTTTACTGTCTTTTCTGAAAAGTCCATCATTCTGCCTCCAAATTTATAAGTGTCTCCAATTTCGGGGTAATTCCAAGCATTTTCTTAAGCTCGAAATATTCCCTTGTTGCTTTTTTGCGGTTATTTCCGTCCTTGAATGCCTTTATGAGAAGATTCTTGGGAGTTTCCACAGGGGAAATGTATTCCTGCGCCGTTACGGAATACCCCGATGCTTCCAAAAGCAGACAGCGGAGAGAATCCGTCAATAAATCTGCCTGTCTTGCCTTGAATATGCCGTATTTCAAAAGCGGTGCAAAAGGCTCGTAGGAATACTGACTAAGAAGCTCCTTATGACAGCAGGGCACGGCAAAAATCGCCTTTGCCCCTGCATTTATAGCCGCACCGATAGCCATATCGGTTGCCGTGTCGCAGGCGTGGAGACTTATTACCACATCGGGCTTTCTTTCGGGCTTGTATGTGGTAAGGTCAGCCTTGACAAAGGTCATATTGGTGTAGCCGAGATTTTTTGCACTCTTTTTCGAAGCCTCAATTACAATTTCCGAATAGTCTACACCAGTAACGTGACAATCCTTTTTAAGTACGTCTTTAATGTAGTAGTTAAGTGCAAAGGAAAGATAACTTTTTCCGCAGGCACAGTCAAGGACCTCAATCTTTCCGTCAAGCTTTTTGAGGTAATCTGCAATAAGCTCCACAAAATGGTCAATCTGATTATACTTGCGAATCATATCATTTTTGATTTTGCCGTTTTGTCCCATAATGCCGATTTCCTGCAAAAGGGCATTTGCCTTGGGCGGTGCTATTAAATACTGCCTTTCTCCCACGGTGGCAGTTGTATTTTTCTCAATGGGAGCAATATCGTCATAACGGAGAGTAACACTTCTGTCGTCCGCGTTTATTATTGCATCGGTGCCGCGCTCTTTGTATAGAAGCTGCATAGAGTCATAGTCTTTTGCAATATCGGAAATTTTCTCCCACGAAAACGACTGTTTCGTACCAGAAAAGGTAAGAACAAGCTCTTCCCCGTCCTTTTTGACAGTGGCAGGGAATGATTTTGTTCCCGATTTAAAGTTTATTTTCATTTCAATAAAATATTCCCCTTTACCATAGCGGGATTTAAGCATTGTAAGATAAAAACCAAGTTTATTTATAGAGTTAGATTTCATAGTAAATCACCTCCATAGATTGTAACATAAAATGCTTTTTATTTCAATTATTTTTTGTATTTTAGAAAAAACAGTAGATTTTTCTGTCAAAGTAGAGTATAATAGTACAATAACAAAAAAAGAAAGGGTGATTATTATGAAAAACAAAATCTTATCGCTTCTTGAATCGGACAGCCGTCTGTCATCTTCGAAGATTGCGGTTATGCTTGGCATTGAAGAAGGTGAGGTTAAGGCCGCCATTCGTGAGCTTGAAGAGGAAAACATCATCCTTGGTTACAATACACTTATTAACTGGGAGCTTGCAGGCAGAGAAACTACCCGAGCACATATTGAAATTAAGCTTACCCCTCAGCGTGGAGGCGGATTTGACACCGTTGCGGAAAGAATCTATAAATTCCCTCAGGTTAAGTCTGTTACACTTATGTCGGGTGCATTCGACCTGCTTGTAACTGTTGAGGGAAAGAGTCTTAAGGAAGTTGCTATGTTCGTTTCAGAAAGACTTGCTCCTATGGAATCGGTTGTTTCCACGGCAACACATTTCGAGCTGAAGACATATAAGAAGGACGGTGTCCTCTTTACTGAAAAAGAAGAAGATAACCGGGAGGTTATTAGTATATGATGGACTATTCTAAATTAATTTCCCCTGGGATACAATCCCTTGCACCCAGCGGTATCAGAAAGTTTTTCGATATTGCCGCTGAGATGAAGGATGCCATATCCCTCGGCGTTGGTGAGCCTGACTTTGTCACCCCCTGGGCTGTCAGGGAGGCAGGAATCTACTCCCTTGAAAAGGGGCATACCCACTACACCGCAAACAGTGGTCTTATGGAGCTCAGGAACGAGATTTGTACATATCTTGCAAGAAAGTACAATCTTCACTACAATCCCAAGACAGAAACACTTGTAACAGTAGGGGGAAGCGAGGCAATCGACCTGCTTATCCGTGCAATTGTATCTCAAGGTGACGAGGTACTTATTCCCGAGCCTTGTTTCGTATGCTACAAGCCCTGTACCCTTATGGCAGGCGGTACACCCGTAACCATACAAACCGAGGAAAAGGATAATTTCAAGCTGACTCCTGAAAAGCTTCTTGAAAAAATTACACCCAAGTCCAAACTTTTGATACTCCCATTCCCTAACAATCCCACAGGCGCAGTAATGACACGTGAGGATTTGGAGAAAATTGCGAAAATCGTTGAAGAGCATGACCTTTTCGTTCTTTCGGACGAAATATACGGCGAGCTTACATATACCGGTGAACCCCACGTTCCCTTTGCATCTATTTCCGGAATGCAGGAAAGGACAGTAACGGTAAACGGTTTCAGTAAGGCATTTGCAATGACGGGCTGGCGACTTGGATATGCTTGCGGTCCTGAGCCGGTTATAAAGCAGATGACAAAAATTCATCAGTACGCAATAATGTGTGCTCCCACAACAAGCCAGTTTGCGGCTATTGAAGCACTCCGTAGCTGTGATGAAGAAGTCGAGTATATGTGTACCGAATACGACCATCGACGCAGAGTAATGGTAAACGGCTTCAGGGAAATGGGGCTTAGCTGTTTTGAGCCATTGGGTGCGTTCTATGTGTTCCCCAACATCAGCTCAACAGGACTTACAAGCGAGGAATTTGTAACGAAGCTTCTTTATGAAAAGAAAGTTGCAGTTGTTCCCGGAACGGCATTCGGTGAATGCGGTGAGGGCTTTATCCGCTGCAGTTATGCATACAGCATCAAAAACATTGAAAAGGCTCTTGAAAGAATCGCTGAATTTGTTCAAGAATGCAAAAAGTAATAAAAACACGGCTGTTTTCAGCCGTGTTTTTTTGTGTGCGATTTAATCAAGCCGTAAAAGACGCAGAGAAAATTGTGCAGAACGGACAAACCGAGCCACGGCTTGCCGTGGGTTACCCGAAGCTGTATGTGTATACAGCGAGAGGCGAAGTTTGTTCGTAACAAAACGCAAAAAATCAAGGAGTCCCTTCGGGGACTCCTTTCATTATACAATCAAAGAATTGATGTGCATATATTCAATTAAAAACGCTTAACGTTAATTACTATGCGTTTTGTGTTCTGCGCAATTTAATCAAGCCGTATTTTCTTGGCTTCCATGTAAAATCTCTTCTCATTTGCTTCACCCATTGAGAAAGTCTTTCTCGGCAGTGCTCCGTCTTTGATAACGGTTTCAAACAAACTGCTCTTTTCGGGCTTGGGCAGAAGAAATCCTACTGCACCCTGTTTTGCAGATAGGGACTCTACAACATCCTCTCCGTGGATATAGTCCACCTCATAGGAAAGAGTGTCAAGATATTTCTGGAGTGTGCCCACAGCAAGGGGACTTGTGGTGTTGTTCATATAAAGAGTTTTCTTGTCACTACCCTTTACAAGAACGATTTCCTGTCCGCCGTTATTTTCAACTGTACAGCCGAGTACGTCTGTAAGGGTGCTAATGAAGTTTTCTTCATCCTCTACACCGAACACAACTCTGTGAATAGGCTCAAACTCAAGCACATCATCGTGAATATTTTCAATCTCAACAAGGCAGAAACGTGCAGGATGAGTTTCCTGTTCTTCGGGTGTAAGAGTAGGTTTAAGGTTATCCCAGCAGGTCTTTGCCGTGGCGAGGGAATGGTTTCCGTCACCTACTGCAAATACAAGTCCGTCGGGAGCATTTTTAGAGAAGCGGTCAAGAGATGCCATAAATTCATCATCATTTGCTACAACCCAGCCTGCAAGGTGTCCGCCGTCTGCCATAAACTCAAAGTCGTAGAGCTTTTCTCCCTTTTCCACTTTTTCCACAAGTGTTTTTTCCTTGTCATCAACAAGAAGCATTACGTGAGGAAGCTCAAGAGGAGCATTTTCACGGATTTTCACACGTGGGGGGATTCTTTCAAGAACTGTACCCTCGGTTGCACGGATGGGGCATTTTACCCCTTTATGAAAATCGTAAGCTTCAAGGTCTACTGCACCGACAATGCCCTTTCTGATTCTGCCGCCCGAGAGAGTTCTTTCAACATACACAAGGCAATTTTTGTGGGTTTCAAAAATACCCTTGTCACAATATTCTTTCATGGTATCGTTGATTTTTGCTATTCTGCCGTCACCCTGCGCCAAAAATGCCTCGGGATAAACAAGGTTAAGAGTGGAGGGGCAATCTCCCACAATTTCCTGTGCCTTTTCCCAATATTCGGGTTGTGATGTATACTGGTCGCAAGCCACTACGCTCCACTTTGTTAAATCTGCATTTTGGGGAAGCATAATGTCTGCTCTGTTAAAAATTGCCATATGTATCTCTCCTTTAATATTA
>JAZUPX010000134.1:0-5552 GCA_045605405.1 Clostridia bacterium | reverse complement strand
GCAAAGGATTTTTGCCCTGCCTGAATTTACTTCGTTGGAAACCAAAAGACCCTCGCCCTGAAGCTTTGCCGCAAGCTGAGTGCTTTTTCCGCCGGGGGCGGCACAAAGGTCCAACACCCTGTCCCCTTTCTCTACTCCTGCAAGCTCTGCCGCAATCTGTGCTGATGGCTCCTGAGAATAGAAAAGCCCTGCAATACTTGAGGGATGGTTCCCCTTTTTTCCGTCGTAATAAAAGCCCGTGGGACACCACTTCACACTATCTCCGCAAAAATCAACAGTATTTTTAAATTCCTCTACCGTCAGTTTGAGCGTGTTTACGCGAAGTGCAATAGTAGGCTCCTCTTCATAGCTTTGAAGAAAACTGTCATATTCATTTTTAAGGTCAATTTTCATTCTTTCTTTAAAGTCAATGGGTAAATTCAAATTTATCACCTGCAATATATCTATAATATTATAGCATATTCAGATGTCAAAATAAAGTGTTTTTTCTGTGAATGAAAAATTTATAATTTTATCATATTAACTGTGAATAGACCAATCAAGCTTTTTGCCTGCTCAGCACAAGCACCGAACCCAAAATCAGTACAATGCCCGAAAAGGATGCTAATGTCAAGTTTTCATTAAAAAACAGTATGCTGAATACAGTTGCCGACATAGGCTCGATAATCGCAAGAGAAGATGCTGTGCCTGCAGGAATTTTTTTAAGAGCGAGTGTGTAAAAAACATAAGGAAGAATGCAGGTAATAACACCCATCCCTATTGCAAGTGACATTGTTACTGCGGGATTTTTTGCAATATATAAAGGCATTTCCAATGGATTTGAAACAAGCAGACTCGCAAATAAAGCCACAAGAAAGCAATAAAAATTTGCCGTTAATGGACGGCTTCCATTTCGCATCTGTATTTTCGTAAAAATGTTATATGCGCTGTATGAAACACCTGCCAAAAATCCCATTATGATTCCCAGTAAATGATATTTTAGTCCACCAACTATACCCGAAACCAATCCGCAGCCCAAAAGCATCAACACAACGCAGGCGGCTTTTGTTTTTGTCAGCTTTTCCCCAAGAAAGGTAACGGAGTATATCATTACCAACACGGGAGCCGTGTACATTAGAACAACAGCAGTTGCTATTGATGTAAGCTGCATAGAATAGAAATAGAAGGTTGCCGTACCAAAAAATCCAATACCACTTCCTGCAAAAAGAAGTATTTCTTTAAAACTCGCCTTAAAAAGGCTTCTGTCAGCAAAAAGAATATAACCGCCTATACACAAAAATGCCGTAATGCTTCTTATTAGAGTCATTTGGGAAGATGTAAAGCCATAGGGTGCCATAAAATTCACAAAAATTCCGCTTGTCCCCCACAGCACACCTGCCAGAATAATATATAACAACGATGTTTTCTTCATTGGTAAAATTCACCTCATTATAATTTTAGCACCATGATAAAACAAAGTCAATAAATAAGATAGCTTCGGCAGAGTACTGCCGAAGCTATCTTATTTCTATCGTTTCTCCCATTTTGGGTATAAATACATTTTCGTCTTCTTTAACAGTGTTTTCTACATTTTCCCATATGCCGTAGGTATCTTCTTCTCTTTGAGGCATATGTACAATCACAACATCTTTTGCACCAAAAGACTTTGTAATCTTCCAGGCTGAATCTGTGTTTGCAAATGCAAAAGGAACAATTACCACATCGGGTACGGGAAGATTTTCTTTATTCTTCCATTCAAGGGGTGATGAATCACCCATAAACCAGACTGTTCTGCTTCCCTCTAATACAAAACTGGTATGTTCAATTTCGAATTTTCCTATATGACGGGTAGGAATCCCCGTAAGAATTACATCACCGAAGTTCTTAAAAAGGAAGCTCTCAGGTCCGCAGGTGGACCTGAGAGTCGCTTTTTTGTACAATTCGGCGTAATCACGGTCAAAATGGTCACCGTGAGTGTGAGTGAATGCAACAATATCGGGGAAGTTTTCCCGAAGCTCCCTCCTGATTGACTCGGGGGTCTCTTCGTAGGGGGCTATTTTCTTACATACGCCGTCAAGCAGAATGGATAAACCATCCAGTTCTATAAGAACTCCGGCATTAGCCGTTCTTCTTATTTTCAAATTATACGCCTTCCTTAGCTCTTCTGTAAGCTTCTGCCTCTGTGCAGCCATTTTCAACCACATGACCTGCAAGAGGAACAAGCTTCTCGTGGATTGCATCGATAATCCAGCCAGCCTGGGGGAAGAAGTATTCGTCAAATTCAAAGGGAGGTGTTATCCAGTTGCGTGCGCCAACTACTACGGGCGGTGCATCGAGGTCATCGAAGCAAAGCTCTGTAATATTCTTAGCAACATCGTTAAGGAAAGAACCGCGTGCACAAGCATCAGATACAAGTACAACTCTGCCTGTCTTCTTAACGGATTCAACAATCTTGGTGTAATCAAGGGGAACGAGTGAATGGATGTTGATAACATCAGCTTCCATACCGTATTTTTCGCTGAGTGTCTTAGCTGCATCAATTGCACGGTATAAAGCTGCACCGATTGTAAGAATTGTTACATCCTTACCGTCGCGAACCTTATTAACATCACCAAACTCGATTTCGTATCTTTCAGCAGGAACGCCGCCCTCGTGGAACTGTTCACCAACGTCGTAAATTCTCTGGCTTTCAAAGAATACAACGGGGTCAGTACCCTTAAGAGCAGTTTCCATAAGGCCCTTTGCTTCCCAAGGTGTTGCAGGGAAACATACCTTAAGTCCGGGGATATGAGCACAAAGTGCTGTCCAGTCCTGAGAGTGCTGAGCGCCGTACTTGGAACCTACAGATACACGTAGAACTACGGGCATCTTAAGGATACCTGCACTCATTGCCTGCCATTTTGACATCTGGTTGAAGATTTCGTCACCTGCACAGCCGATGAAGTCAGCGTACATAAGTTCTACAAGAGCACGGCCACCGGAAAGTGCGTAACCTACTGCACTACCAACGATAGCTGCTTCTGCAATGGGAGAGTTGAAGAGACGGCAATGGGGGAATGCATCCATCATACCACGGTATACTGCGAATGCGCCACCCCAGTCACGGCAGTCTTCACCGTAAGCGATAAGAGTGGGATCTTCGTAGAAGCGGTCATAGATAACTTCGCTCATAGCGTCACGAAGGTTAAAGAGCTTCATCTTGGAAACAGGCTTGCCATCCTTCATGGGAGCACGCTCTTTTTCCTTGAGCTTCTTATATGCAGGAACTTCCTCAAGAGGCATATTAACCTCAGGTTCTCTGTCGTCAAATTTTTCAACCTTTTCGTTGGAGAACATCATTCTCTCAACAACTGCGGGATCCTTCTTGAAATCAACATAGGGGCTGATAGCAGGATCAGATGCAGCCTTACAGATAAGAGTCATTCTTTCTGCTGTTTCTGCAAGGATAGCTTCAAGATCACTGTCACCGGTAACACCTGCATCAACAAGACCCTGACGGTAAGTGATGATGGGATCGATTGCCTGCCATGCTTCGATTTCTTCCTTTGTACGGTACGCGTTCTGGTCAGATACAGAGTGTCCGCTGTAACGGTATGTAAGTGTATCAAGCATAACGGGACCTTCACCCTTGCGGAGAATTTCAAGCTTACGCTCCATAGCATCGATAACTGCAAGAGGATTAAAGCCGTTAATTCTTTCAGCATGGAACTGAGTGGGGCTAACACCGGAGCCGATACGGGCAAGCATATCGTAACCCATTGTTTCACCTCTGGTCTGGTCACCCATACCGTAGGAGTTATTGAATACGTTATAAAGAATGGGCATACCACCCTTGTGGCTTTCCCAAAGTGTGTGGAACTGATCCATAGCGGCAAAGTTCATAGCTTCCCAAACAGGTCCGCGAGCCATAGAACCGTCACCGGAGTTACATACTACAATACCCTGCTTGCCGTTAACTTTCTTAAAGAGTGCTGCACCTGTTGCGATTGCAGCAGAGCCACCAACGATAGCGTTGTTGGGGTAAATACCGAAAGGCAGGAAGAATGCGTGCATTGAGCCGCCCATACCCTTGTGGAAGCCTGTTTCACGGGCAAAGATTTCGGAAAGTGTTCCGTAGAGAATGAAACGGATAGCAAGCTCCTTAACATCCTTAACGGGGCCGAGCTTCTCTGTTGCACGGAGAGCACTACCGCCGAGGAAACCTTCCATAATTGTCATAAGGTCCTGTTCGCTGAGTTTATGGATACAGGAAAGAGCCTTTGCAAGGATTTCACTGTGGCTTCTGTGAGAACCGAAAGAAAAGTCGTTCTGGTCAAGGAGATAAGCCTGACCAACTGCTGCAGCTTCCTGACCAACAGAAAGGTGTGCAGGACCGGGATATGTTGTTTCGATACCGTTATATACACCCTGAGTCTTGATGAGGCTGAGCATAGACTCAAACTCACGAAGAACTGTGATGTCACGGTAGATACGAACAAGGTCATCATCAGAATAACGCTTGCGCTCGTCCTTGATTGTCTTGTTGTACTGGTTTACGGGAATGTCTTTAAAGGTTATTTTGCCGGGAGCCAAGGTCTCGGCGGGATCTACAAATAAACTCTTAGGCATATTATATTTCCTCCTTATGTGTGATTATATGTGAAAAATTGCTTCTCTTATGATTTCCACTACTGTGGGATGGGGGAACACAAGCTTTTGAAGACGATTGGGAGTAAGCTCTGTATCAATCATCATTGTAGCCGTCATAATGATTTCGGAGGCATATGAGCCTACCATATGGCAGCCTACAAGACGCTTTCTGTCAGTATCAACTACAAGCTTGATAAAGCCCTTGCCGCCCTCGGTTTCTGCAAGGTATCTGCCTGCATAGGACATGGGAAGCTTAACTTCCTTAACTGTCATACCCTTTTCCTCAGCTTCAGCCTTGCTGTAACCAACGCTTGCAACCTCGGGGTCTGTATAGATAACAGAGGGGATTACGTCGTAACGCATCTCATCCTGTTTACCAACCATATGATTTACTGCAACTTCTGCTTCACGGTATGCAGTATGTGCGAGCATAAGCTTGCCGTTACAGTCGCCGATTGCATATACGCCTGAAACATTTGTGCAGAGGTGACGGTCGGTCTTAACTGCCGCACGATCCATATCAAGGGAAAGTGTTTCAAGACCAATATTTGCTGTTGCAGGCTTTCTTCCTGCTGAAAGAAGAACCTTATCACAAGCGATTTCTTTCTTTTCGCCGTTTTCTTCATAAATAACCGAGTTGGTCTTAACCTCGAGAACTTTACAGGAAAGCTTGAACTCCATGCCTTTCTTTACGAAAGCATCGGTAAGAACCTTACAGATTTCAGGATCGGTGCTGCCTGCAATCTTGTTCATCATCTCAACAACGGTGACATTTACGCCAACACTGGCAAAGTAGTAGGCCATTTCCAGGCCAATGACACCGCCGCCGATAACGACAAGATTCTTGGGAAGTTCCTTCATATCCAGCACTTCCCGGTTGGTGACCACGAAGCCGCTGGCTACGCCTTCCTTCAGACCGGGTACGGGAGGAACCACGGTCTCGG
>JAZUPX010000133.1:0-7317 GCA_045605405.1 Clostridia bacterium | reverse complement strand
CTCCCTTGCTGTCACGCCAGAGAACTCTTTTGGAAAATCCTGCCCAACTACTGTCAAAGATGAATTTTACATTGCAGAGATTTGACTCTCCTGCTGCACCTGCATTTTTGCTGTTTTTTGAAATAAACTGTCCTTTGACTTTAATTATTATTTCGTTCATATTTTCTCCTTTACAAATAAAAAGTGTAACGCCCCAAACACAAACCCCCGTGATATATATATCACGGGGGTTGTCGAAAGTCGTTACACTTTTTAGGTTTTTTATAAATTTTTTAAATAATTATCTATTGCCTTTGCGGCGCTCTTTCCTGCACCCATTGCAAGGATAACCGTTGCTGCACCTGTCACGGCATCACCGCCGGCATACACTCCCTCACGGGAGGTTTTTCCGTCCTCTCCGTCGGTTACTATACAACCTCGGCGGTTAACCTCCAAACCGGGGGTTGTGCTTCGTATAAGGGGATTGGGGCTTGTTCCTATCGCCATAATTACGGTGTCCACTTCACGGTCATATTCACTGCCCTCTATCTGAACCGGTCTTCTTCTTCCGCTTTCATCAGGCTCTCCAAGCTCCATACGGACACATCTTATTCCGCAGACATTTCCATTATCATCACCAAGTATTTCCACGGGAGCAGTCAATGTTCTGAATATAACTCCCTCTTCGTGGGCGTGCTCAATTTCTTCGTTTCTGGCAGGAAGCTCCTCCATACCTCTCCTGTAAATGATGTACACCGCCTCGGCACCGAGTCTTACGGCACTGCGTGCCGCATCCATTGCCACGTTTCCGCCGCCTACTACTGCAACGCGTTTACTCTTTTTAACAGGCGTTTTGGAATCGGGAAGATATGCCTTCATAAGATTTATTCTGGTAAGGTATTCGTTTGCACTGTAAACACCGTTAAGACTCTCTCCCTTTATGTTCATAAAGCTCGGGAGACCTGCTCCGCTGGCTATGTACACTGCCGAAAATCCATCATCAAAAAGCTCATCAACGGTAATTGTTTTTCCTATTATTACATTAGTTTCAATTTTCACACCCATAGTCTGAAGCTTGTCAATTTCTTCACTGACAATCGTTTTGGGAAGTCTGAACTCAGGGATTCCGTAAACCAGAACACCACCGGGAGTATGAAGTGCCTCAAAAACCGTTACCTCGTAGCCAAGCTTCGCAAGGTCACCTGCCGCAGTAAGTCCCGATGGACCTGAACCTATAATTGCTACCCTTTTGCCATTTGGCTGAGGCTTCTCTATTTCTTCCTTGTAATGCTCTCTGCAGTAATCGGCAACAAACCGTTCAAGCCTGCCGATTGCTACGCTTTCACCTTTAATTCCGCGGATGCAAGCACTTTCACACTGGCTTTCCTGAGGGCACACTCTTCCGCATACTGCAGGAAGAGTACTGCTTTGGGAGATAATCTCGTATGCACCCTTTATATCCTCTGCCGCCAATTTTGCAACAAATGCAGGGATGTCAATTCCGACAGGACACTTGCTCCTGCATGGCTTGTGTTTGCAGGCAAAGCATCTTTTAGCCTCTTCTATTGCCATCTCATAAGTATATCCCGTGGCAACCTCCTCGAAGTTCGTTCGTCTTTCCTTGGGGTCAAGAGAAGGCATGGGACATTTTTTAGGATTCATATTAGTCATATCACATTACCTCCTTTTTCAAGAGGTTGCAGGTTTCTTCTCTTTTATGTGCTTCAAATTCCTTGTATATTCCGTTACGCTTCATAGCCTCGTCAAAGTCCACCTGATGTCCGTCAAAATCGGGACCATCAACGCAGGCAAACTTCGTTTCTCCGCCTACGGTAAGACGGCAACCGCCACACATTCCTGTTCCGTCTACCATAATCGGATTCATCGAAACTGTGGTTTTTATACCGTATTTTTTAGTTGTAAGGCATACGAATTTCATCATAATGAGAGGGCCTATTGCAATAACCTCATCATAGTCGTTGCCTGCATTTATAAGCTCCTCCAATGCATTTGTGACAAGACCTTTTTCTCCGTAGCTTCCGTCATCGGTCATAATTTTCATTATATCGCTCACCGCAGAAAATTCCTTTTCCAGAATAACTAAATCTTTATTTCTGAAGCCTGCCACTACGTGTACTTCACAGCCGTTTTCGTGAAGCTTCTTTGCAACGGGGTACGCAATGGCACATCCCACTCCGCCCCCTACAACACAAACCTTTCTGAGGTTTTCAATTTTGCTGGGAGTTCCCAGAGGACCTGCAAAATCACAGATGAAATCACCCTGATTAAGGGCGTTAAGCTCCATTGTGGATGCACCTGCTACTTGAAATATTATAGTTACTGTTCCCTTTTCACGATCATAGTCGGCAATGGTAAGAGGAACTCTCTCTCCATCCTCCGACGCCCTGAAAATTATAAACTGTCCCGGCTCTGCCTTTTTTGCAATAAGCGGGGCTTCTATAACCATTTTTGTAACGGTGGGGTTAAGCACCGCCTTTTCAGCAATTTTATACATATATATTACATCCCTTAACAAAATAAACAATGCAACTTTAATTATACTCAATTATTCACCTTTGTGCAAGTGTTTTTTGTGCTTTTGGGTTGCATTGTGTGGGGTTTTTGCGTTTTATTTGCTGTAAATTTTGTACTGTTGTGCCTTCTTATAGTCGTAGTCGGTTGTATGAAGTCCTGCCGGAAGTCCGAGGATTCTTGCACTTTCCTCGTCAAGATAACCAAGTGCTTGCCACTTTGCCAGTGCGTTATCCACGCTGTCACGGCTTTGCTTGTACTCTTCTTCTCTTGCATCGGCTTCTCTCTTGTAGTCAAGCTCTCTTTCCCTGTTGTATAGCTCTATGCTGTCAAGATATCTGTCGTACTCTCCGTCAGACAAAGCCTGAAGGAGCTTCAGTGTAGTTTCATCCTTTTCGATTCCGTCAATATAACGCTCGTACGCATCCTCGTAAAGCTGGGGAATCTTATCAGTTAGCTTGCGGTTATAGTTTTCTCTTGCCTGAGCCGCCGCACTTACAGCATAACTTGACGCTACACCTCCGGTGGAAGCTGAAAGCTCACCCAAAAGGTCCTCCATTGCACGCTCACCCTCACGAATATACTGCTGTCTGTAAAATTCGTAAAGGTCGTCGTTATAGGGATTATAGGAAAAAGCTTTTGTGTTTAAAAGCTTTTCCAAAAGCCTTGAAATATCGCTTTCGTAGGAATTTTTGTATGTTGGTCTTTCCACATAAGTACCGCTTCCCATTATGTAACGAATCGCCTCATCATAAACATCATCATAGGCGTACTGTGTAAGGCCGTCTGTACCGCTTGCCTTTGAAATACGCTTTTTAAGGGTGTCCGAAACGGAGCTTTTGGATGCACCTGAAGACATTTGTTTCTTCAGCACATTTGAATAGTCGGTATCATCAAGCCAGCCCGAATAACGGTTTGTCTTTTCGTAATTAAGACCTTCGCTGTCTATTTTCTCGTTTCTGCTCTGCTCGTATTTTGCGGCACTTTTGTAGTCACCGTTTGCTACTGCATCATTAATTTTTGACTGATAGTCAATTTCCTTATTGTAGCTCATTTAGTCCTCCTTGTAAAACATTTGTTTTACTTAAATCAATTTCAATAATGTTGGAGCTGTCAAGGTGTGTCAGTATATATTCCAACATTTCCTGATTTGTTCTTATGTAGTTTTCTATAATGCTTATTGCTTCCTCCGGGTTTTTGCCCGAAAGGTCGCCAAGATTCATAAACATTGTATCACCTCAGTTTATACTGAATTCTCTCACAACGGATTCAAGGATGCTTTTCCCCTTGCCATAAATTCTGATATGAAATTCGTGACAGCTCTTTACCGTACAGGGGATATTAAGATGCTTTGTACTGTCACCGTAAAAAACTCCGATATTTTCCCAGTTGTTTCCGTCATACTTCACTTCCACACCCATATGAGCCCCCTCGAAAAGCTGTGCTTTTATGCGGAGTCTTGAATAATTTTTTGTGCTGTAGTACTTCTCATCAAAGGGGCAAAGCGTTATGCTCCACTGTGCATTGCTGTCAGTTTCGGTTGAAATCTTCTCTATTCCGTCAGTCTTTAAGCAATACACAGTATCTCCGTAGGAAGCATAACCCGTCACATCAGTAATCCCCGATTTGCACCAGAGGTTTTTCTCCGTATCAAATATAAACTCTTCTCGCCCGTTTTCTGTGTCTGCGCTCAGGTAATAAAGCTTTCCATCTGTGCCTCCTGCGGCATTTTCCATTTTTATTGTTCCGAGCTTATCGGAAATACGCACGGGCATACTTCCGTAAAAGCTGTAAATACCGCCATTCCCCTTGTAAAAAAGCCTTCCTCCTACTGTCACAATACTCTTGGAATCTTCCTTCAGAAGTCCCAGCCCGTAACATTCGGTTAGCTTGAAATTAGCAGGACGGCTTCCATAAAGCTTGTAGCAGGAGGTTTCTTTAAAGAAAAAGCAACTGTTTCCGTAAGTAACGCAGGCTGTGAAATCTCCTGCTGAGTTTGACTGTACGCTGTAACTGTCTGTTGATATGCCTTGATAAGTAAAAAATGCCGTTGCATCCCCCAATGCGGAAGCGTAAATGGTATTACCCACAAAGCCCCACAATCTGTTCTCGTAAACACAGACAGATGTAAAGTCAGGAATTTTTCGCCTGATGGTTATGTTTTCATTTTCTGTTTTTTCAAGAAAAGTCCCCTCGGCAAAAACAAGTTTTTTATCTCTTTTTGATATAACCGTAGCTGTCTTGTTATTATCAGGCATAGCTGTACAACCCTCTATTTCAACTGTGTCCCCCTCCTTGAAGCCATCAAAAAAGTTTTCGGTGACATTTCTTACAGTTATAAGCTCATTTATAATTTCATAGCAGTCTTCTTTCTCCAAGAAGTTTACGCTCTCCACGATGCGGTACTGATTTGCTTTGCATTTTTCATAAAGAATAGTATCTGAACCAAGCTCACTGGGTTTTTTTAAGGAAAAGCCGGTTAATTCTACTTTTCCATTTGAAACGGAAGCCTCTTCGTATGCGACAAGAAGTGTGTTGGACGGGAATTTGATGTTCTCTCTGCTTCTTTCCTCTACAAAATAATCGGCAGTCAAACTGATTCCGTCCGTTGTAAATTTAACCGCTGCTCCCTGAGTCTGACATTCGCCACTGAGGGACCTAAACTCCCCGCTTTCTATATTGTAGTACATTTTGTCGGGGAAAACTGTTATATAGTTTCCCAATGCCCCAATGTACTTTTTTCCGGGGGAAAGGTCTCCAACCTTTTTACGGTTAAAATACAGTCCGTCATCCGTTGCAACAAATTCATTTTTCCCAAAAACCGCACAGGTCGGGGATGTACATTTGAATTCAGTTTCTCTCTTTTTTCTTTGGGTTATAAACGGAAACTCACTATGTGAAATTCCAACACAATCCCTGAGTTCTCCGTCTGCGAAGCTTTGCGAGAGATTAAGCCCCCCGAAATTCACAATGCTTCTTCTGTATCTGTTTTCTTTTTTTATTACGGGAAGATGCATTTTATCACTCCTTATATGACATAATTATGGCTTGGAGGAATATTGTTACGAATGTAATTTTTACGAAACTCCGAATATGCCTCTTCAAACAAAACTGCCGACGCTGCATAATTTGCCATTTCTCCGCTAAAGAAATCACTCATAGCTATAAGGTAAAGTCCATAGAGATTGTCATATGGTTCTTTTACTACAAGCTCTTTTTCTCCGTCTTCGGGAAATTTATATGGGACAAAATCATCACGACGCATTGTTTCACGCATTATTTTCCCGTCAAGTTCGCTGAGCCAACGGCATTTTACAGCATCGGTAATGGTATCGGGATGAAGCTTCATCGTCTGTTCAATTACAGAATTTACCGTCATAACAAAGCACACTCCCTCCATTCTCCGCCTGCATAAACATATATTCCGGGATTGGGTGTAACCGGCATTACGGCAGGCTGGGAGTCCTGCAGGGTATTAATCACAGGAAAAGCTGACGGCAGCACAATTGCCGGTCTGAAAGATGCTAAGTTGGAAATACTTATTGAAACAAATTCACCTGCTGTACCTACGCCGACAATGTACCCACTCGTACCTGTACTTGAAGTCAGGTGTGGATCGTTGTATCCGGTTCCCTCTATGTATGCCGCCCGTCTTTTTGTATCCGAAAAATAATTCATATACGTGTAATCATTTTTACTCAGAATGAAGCAATGTCTGTAAACATTGTCAGCATTCTTTATTGAAACAAGTGAATTTCTCACTGCAGGGGAATAGACAGAAATAAACATTGATTCTAAAAATATATCAATATCACTCATAGGATATTCCTCGCGTCTTTCGTAGTCATAGGAGCACTTAAAGGGGCACAAATCCTTTCGTATAAGCGATACGGTATTTTCTTCGTGATAATTTATCCCTGCAACGAGATACACTATGTCTTTTCCGTTTTCCTTGATAATAACCATATCACCCTCATTACAGTCACCGAGGGTTTTTGCATTTTTGTCATTTAATACTATGAAAACATCACCCTCTGCTCCTGCCTCCGGCAAAGATGAAGCTATTGAGATATTACGGACAGCCCTTTCCAAAAGAGGGGACTCTGCAACTGTAAGGCTGCCTGACAGATTTCCGCCCTCTGTTTTAAGACAGCCGTCAAAGAGCTTTCGGGCATATTCGAAAATATCCGTACCGACTCCCTTGGTGTCATAAACAGTTTTGAGCATATCTCCCAGAGCATCCCTGCCGTCTTTTCCTGCAGGAATTTTAAACAACAATATGGGATTTGCCGGATTTGAAGAGTCAATTTCCACCAAAGCAGACTCTCCGTTTGTAAGGGTAGTGACTTCTCCCACTGTAAAAACAGGAGTAAGTCCGTCCTTTCCGTTATCACCCTTGTCGCCCTTTTCACCCTTTGCACCCGTATCGCCCTTGGGACCGGTTTCGCCTTTTTCACCCTTTTCACCTATGATTCTTCCTAAATTGAATCCCGCCATATAAAAGCCCTCCTTTTATATATTTCTTGCGGCGGCTTCCGTGAAAAATTCATCGGACTTATTATCCATAAGCTTTGCTGTCTTTACATCCTGACTCATAGACTGTGCAATTACGTCGGCAAACTTCTTCTTTACCATTACTTTCTTACCGCGTGCAATAACACAGCTTTCGCCGTTTACCGCTACAAATACGTCGTCCTTGTAGTCCCTGTTATCACGGAAAAGCTCAATCTCCACCAATGTGTCTGGGTTAACCTTTGTTTCTTTGTTTGTTGCCATAATTTTTACTCCTTTCAATGTTCCCTCAGT